>NZ_DATCNW010000016.1:0-6579 GCF_036565025.1 Pengzhenrongella sp. | reverse complement strand
GTCCGGCGCCGGGCGGCCGCCTCGAGCGCGGCCCGCGGGCTGCCGGACGGCTTCGCCGCCACCGTGGGGGCCGCGCTCTTCGGCGCTGCGGCGGTGATCACGCTGCCCGGGGGGATCCTCGAGCTGATCCTCACCGGGCCGGCCGCCGGCGCGGGGAACCTGCTCTCCGCGGGGGTCGTGTCGCTGGCCGCGCTGGTCGCGTTCACGCTCGCGCTCTCGCGCTCGCTGGCCGGCCGGCTGGTCTGACGGGCCGGTCCGAGCGGCCCGCCCGGGCGGCCCGCCCGAGCGGTCGGTCCGAGCGGCCGGCCCGAGCGGCGGTCGCGCCCACCGCGGACGAGCCGATCGGCGTCGTCCACGCGGGCTACGGTGACCGCCATGGAGACGGTGCGCTGGGGAATCATCGGGGTCGGCGACGTGACCGAGGTCAAGAGCGGGCCCGGCTTCCAGCAGGCGGACCGCTCGGAGCTGGTCGCGGTGATGCGCCGCTCGGCCGACAAGGCGGCCGACTACGCCCGGCGCCACGGCGTGCCACGCTGGTACGACGACGCCGACGCCCTGATCGCCGACCCGGAGGTCGACGCCGTCTACATCGCCACCCCGCCGGACGCCCACTGCGACTACACCCTGCGGGCGGCGGCCGCGGGAAAGCCCGTGTACGTGGAGAAGCCGATGGCCCGCACCGCGGCGGAGTGCGACGCGATGATCGACGCCTGCGCGCTCGCGGGCGTCCCCCTCTTCGTGGCGTACTACCGGCGCGCGATGCCCCGCTTCCGCACCGTCCGCGAGCTGCTCGACGCCGGCGCGATCGGGGAGCCGCGCACCGTCTCGATCCGGACCGAGCAGAAGGCGCCCGACATCTCGGCCGAGAACCGGCCGTGGCGCCTGCGCCCGGAGATCTCCGGCGGCGGGCTCTTCGTCGACCTGGGGTCGCACACGCTGGACCTGCTCGACTGGTTGCTCGGCCCGGTGACCCACGTGAGCGGCGTCGCCGTCGACCAGGGTGGGCGCTACGGGTGCGAGGACCTGGTGACGGGGGTGTTCAGCTTCGCGTCCGGTGTCCAGGGCGTCGGGCTGTGGTCCTTCGACGGCCATGAGCACCGGGACGAGGTCGAGATCGCCGGCACGGCGGGGACGCTGCGGTTCTCCTCGTTCGGCCAGGAGCCGTTGCGCCTGACCGGCGCGAACGGCGAGCAGCGGATCGAGGCGCCCTACCCGGGCACGGTCCAGCAGCCGCTCATCCAGTCGGTGGTGGACGCGCTCACCGGGCGCGGCGAGTGCCCGAGCACCGGGCAGAGCGCCGCGCGCACCGCGCGCGTCGTGGACGCGCTGCTGCGGGACTACCGCGCCCAGCAGCCGCTGGGTGGGTAGGCCCGCCGCTCCTCACGCCTGCTGTGCGTGCGTCGCGTGCTCGATGGTGCAGTCGGGTCCGGGATAGATGAGCGCCTCGTGCCCGTCGTCGTAACGCACGCGATAGGGCGGTTCGCCGTTCTTTCCGTGGATCTCGATGACCGCGGCGAGCTGCTCCGCGTGCCCGACCGCCTTGCTGTGCACGTGCAGTCGGTCGCCGATGGCTGCCTGCATGGCTGCTCCTTCCCTCGTGCTTCTACAGTGCACCCGGCGGCCGGGCGAGGGAAGGCCCCGTCACTTTTCCGCCCCCGGCGTGTCAGATCGAGCGCGGTCCGCCGGACCGCGCTCGATCTGACACATCCAGGTCTGGCGGAACCTGTCAGGGCGTGCGCGGTCCAGGGAGCGCGCAGCGGCTGACACGTCGGGGGGCGGTCAGGTGTACTTGTGGCTCGTCTCGGAGTGGCCGAGCGGGCGCTTGCAGGTCTTTCCCTGGATGCTGCGGTGGCCGCACTCCTCCGGGGCCGGCGCGACGCTCGCGGCGGGCTCGGGCGACACGGCCTTGGTGGCTGCCTTCGCGGTCGACTTCGCCCGGGACTTCGGCGGGCGGGTGGTGGCCGGCTTGCTGGCCGGCGTGGCCGGCTTCGTGGCCGCCTTCGCGGCAGGTCGCGTGCCCGACGCTGCCTGCGCCGCGTCGTACCGGGCGACCTTCATCGCGCGCTGGGCGTCGAGTTTGCTCATGGGCGCCAGGGTAGAGGACCGGGAGAAATCAGGGACGCATCAGGGGGTTCCCCGATGCGTCGCGGGGCCTTCCCGCGCCATGCTCGAAGAGTTCCAGCGGATCAACACGCACGACCTCACCGAAAGAAGCAGGCACACCGTGACCGACATCCACGATTCCTTCAGCCGCCAGGGCCTCGTCCGCCCCCGCGACGGCCGCGTCCTTGCGGGCGTGTGCGCCGGGCTCGGACGCCGGTTCGGGCTCGACCCGTGGCCCGCCCGTCTGCTGTTCGTGCTGGTCCTGATGGTCCTCCCAGGCAGCCAGCTGATCGTCTACCCGATCCTGTGGATCCTGATGCCCCTCGAGGCGCCCGCCCCGGGCTCGGTCGCCGGGTACCAGCAGGGTTCCGCCGCTCGCTGAGCCCGCCCGACGGCGGTCCGCGGGTCCACCCTCTCGCCGCGCCGGGAGGGTGGACCTCGGGCAGAGTGGCCATATGGGCGATCGGGACGAGCGGCGCGCGCGCCTCGCGGGTCGCGCCCACGCACCGTTGCGATCGGTCCGGGGCGGCGGTCAGGGTGCGCCCGGGACGGACGAGCTGCGGCTGCCGGCCCGCCCGTCGTCGGCGAGGCTCGCCCGGGACTGGGTGATGAACAAACTCGCGGCCGACGGCGTCTTCGGCGCCGAGAACCAGGTGGTCGAGCTCCTCACCGGCGAGCTCGTGGCGAATGCCGCCCTGCACGGCCCGCCGGACGGGCTGGTCCGGGTCCGCGCCTGGCGGATCCGCCGCACGGTCCGGGTGGCGGTGCGCGACGACAGCTCGCAGGCCCCGGTCGTGCTGCATTCCGGACCGTCGGCGACCAGCGGTCGTGGCCTCGCGCTCGTCGACACCCTCGCCGCCGACTGGGGCATCGAGCGGCACGGGTCGAGGGGCAAGACGGTCTGGTTCAGCGTCGATCTCGACCAGGGGTAGGCGCGCCGGCGGGGTGCACCTCGACCTCCACGACGAGTGCCTGGTGGTCGGACACCCCGAGGTCCAGGCTCGCGCCGTCGGACGTGGTCCGCACCGGACCAGCGCCGAGGATGTGGTCGATCTGCCGGACCGGCGTGCCGACCGGAAACGTCAGGGCGCTGGCCAGCGGGCGCATCCCGGTCATCCGAGCGGGCAGCCGGCCCGAGAGGTTCAGGTCGCCCAGCACCACGAGCGGCCGGGGCAGGCCGCGGACCAGCCGGACCAGGCGCCGCAGCTGGACGGCGTTCCAGCCGGGAATGAGTGTGAGATGCGTCACGACGACGGTCATCAGACCGTCCGGGGTGTCCAGCACCGCCGCGATCGCGGCGCGCGGCTCGTCCTTGATGAGCACCGGCCGACGGCGACCGGCGTGCATGACCGGGATCCGGCCGTGCAGCCGGGGCAGCCGGATCGCCCGCCAGTGCCGCACCGGGTGCCGGCTGAGCAGCGCGATCCCGTAGCTGGGCACGGAGTGCTGCGGTGGCTCGTTGCCGATCGCGGCCGACCACTTTCCCGGTACCCCGGCCATGGTGGCCATGAACCGGTGCTCGCGCGCGCCCATGGCCTGCGCGGCGATGGTGGTCAGGTCCGCGCCGTGCGAGCGCGGCTGGTCGCAGTCGACCTCCTGGAGTCCCAGGACGTCCGCGTCCAGGGACCGGACCGCCGCGGCAAACCGGTCGACATCGACCTTGCCATCGGTGAGGGACCGGCCGTGCAGGATGTTGAAGGTCGCGAGCCGCATCGAGCCGAGTTCTGTTCCGTTGCTGTTCATGGCGCGAACAATCGTATCCGCGTCCGGTGGACCGGGCGCGACGCGGTGGAGGCCGCCGGGAGGCCCGGGGGTGAACTGCCGGGGTAGAAAGTCGACCTGGTGTCGCCGTCTTGCGGTGCGCGCCGCCGGTCAGGCGCCGTAGCGGCGCACGAAGTTCGCCAGGATCCGCGGCGGGACGTTGACGCGGGTGTCGCGCACACCGGCGATGACGCGATCGGCGTCGTCGGGCGGGAAATAGCCGGCGTGCCGGTAGGTCTGGATGCGCAGGATGATGCCCGGCACGTCGAGCTCGGGGTGAAACTGCGTGGCGTACAGGTTCTGCTTGACCCGGAACATCTGGACCGGGCAGGTCGCGGACGACGCGAGCAGCGCGGCGTGGGTCGGCAGCGACTTGCACGCCTCCTTGTGGCCGACGAACGCATCGAACGTCGCGGGGATCCCCGCGAGGAGCGGATCGCGCAGGCCCTCGTCGGTGAGCGTGATCGGCACCGCGCCCACCGGTTCCCCGTAGGTGGCGTCGATGACCGCACCCTCGTGCACGCCCAGCGTGCCGACGCCGTAGCAGGCGCCCAGGAACGGGAAGTCGCGCGCCACGATGTCGTCGAGCACCACCCGGAGCTCGGCCTCGACGCGGCGCTGGACAGCGGGTTTGGACTCCTCCGGGTCGCTCGAGTTGAACGGGCTGCCCCCGACGAAGACGCCCGAGTACCGGTCGAGGTCGATCGAGGGCAGCGGCCCGGCCTCCATCCGCACGTGGTGCAGGAGGTCGAGGCTCAGGCCCGCGAACCGCGCGAACTCGGCGTGCTCCTCCGCGGCGGCGCGGTCTTCCGCGCGGGACGCGAGGAGTAGGAAAGGCTTCATATTCGCCCGAGCGTAGGGCAGCGGATCGGTGCTCCGCAGAGGGTCCGGCGAACCCGCCGTGAGTAGTTCCTCACGCTCCAGCCAGTGGATGGAGTTCCCCGGGGCGTGTGTCTGCGCTACTCTCGGCACTGAAGTTGCTGTGCATCGAACGTCTTGAACGTTCCGGCCTCGCGGCCGGGGCGCTTTGCTTCCCGGAGCGGACGACGGACACCGCGACGAGCGATCCCGACAGTCGGGATCGACCGAACGCTCCTGGAGGAGAATTTATTATGGCAACTGGCACCGTGAAGTGGTTCAACGCCGAAAAGGGCTTTGGATTCATCGCGCCCGACGACGGCGGCGCTGACGTCTTCGCCCACTACTCCGCGATCTCGAGCAGCGGCTACCGCTCGCTCGACGAGAACCAGAAGGTTGAGTTCGACGTCACGCAGGGCCCGAAGGGCCCGCAGGCTGAGAACATTCGCCCCCTCTGAATCTCTCTTCATTGAGGGATCTCTTGCACGCTGAGAGACTCTGAGCCTTCTCGAAGGTTCTGATCGCCACGTCTGCCCCGGCCTTGTGCCGGGGCATTCGTGTGTCCGGACCCGGTCGTCTCGCCCACCGGGGACCCGGTGTCGGGTCTCCGGCGCTCGCGACCCAGGCAGTCAGTCGCCGGCGGCGGCGTCGGGCTGTCCGGGCTCGTACGGCCACTCCTCGAAGTCCGCCACGCGACCGTCGGGTGCGAAGCGGAGCACCCACAGATCCTTGTACTCCTGGCGCACGGGGTCCCCATACCTGACCAGGAGTCGCACGACCGCCGAGCGGTCCTCGACCGCGACCGGCTCGGCGCGCATGGTGAACGTCTCGCCGTCGTCGCACCAGATCGCGCGGATCTGCCCGTGGCCGACCTCGGGCGGCAGGTACGGCGAGCGTCGGTAGCTCGCGTCCGGGGTGAACAGCGTCTCGACGGCGTCGGCGTCGTTCGCCCGCCAGGCATCTTCGTATCGGGTCACCCAGGCCATTACCGCGTCGCGATCCATCACAGCACCCCTGCCACGTCGACCTCATAGGTGTACCCGTCGAGCACCTCGGCGGTGTGCTGGGTGGCGGCCGCGGATGCGGTCGGCAGGTCGGGTGCCTCGCCGAGAACGGAGAAGACCACCTGCTCACCAGCCATTTCGGGCTCGCCGTGGGCGCCGAGGGCATCGCCCATGCCGGCTCGTTCGTCGTCGTCGAGCACGTCGAAGACGGTGATCCTGGCGAGGTAGGCGGGCATGGCCCCATCCTCGCCGAACCGCGGCTTCTTCGGGGTCAGGAGGTCCCGCATTCCGTGCCATGGGGTGGGAGCACTGTGCGATCTGCGGGCAGCCAGCGTAGGTTCAACCCGGTGGGGGCCAGTTCGGTCCGTGTCAGCACGCGGACGAGGCCTTTTGAGGGAGTAGATCCAATGAGCGAGTCCGACGCTTCGGCGCCCGGAGACTCGGCACACGCGGTCGTCACTGCAGACGGCGTGGCGGAACTTGTGGTGGACGGTGTCACGCATCGTTTCGCTGCGCCGAGCGCAGCCGACGCCGACGAGATCGTGACCGAGTTTGTCGCTGGGCGGGCGGCCGACCAGGGGCGCGTCCTGACCCTGGAGATCAAGGATCCGGACGGGGAGTGGGTACTGATGATCCATCCCGACGGGACGGTGCACGAGGCGGGGAGCCCGCCGCCGGAACGACGCGGGCGGCGCCAGCTCGCGGAGTCGGAGCTCGAACCGGCCGAGGAGACGGCGGCTTCCGGGGTGCCGTCCATCGGGCCGAGGTTCGATTCGCCGTCGACCGGCCCGGCGTTCGATTCGCCGTCGACTGGGCCGACGTTCGATTCGCCGCGGCGGGAACCCACCGGCCC
>NZ_DATCNW010000015.1:0-2782 GCF_036565025.1 Pengzhenrongella sp. | reverse complement strand
CGAGGTCACCCGGCCACCCGCGAGCTCGCCGTTGGGCCGCGATCCGGGATCTGACGCGCCACAGTCCGCCTGACCCTGCGTCGAGCCGAGCGATCACCACGGCTGCCAAGACAGCACCTGGTAGCTCGGCCACTAACCGTCACCCCGGCCGAAAACGACCCACGGATCGGTCAGGAGAGCCGTTGTTGTCGTATTTCGGGTGATTTCACGACCACAACTCGCATTTCGCGGCCGATCGGCGGCCGCGAGCGCTAACTCCAGAGCTTCCCGGACACGGCCATCAGGCCGAGCACGATCGCGACGACTCCGGCAACGATCGCGAAGATCGACCGGCCGGAACCGTGTCCGCCGACGCGCGCCTTGCGCAGGCCCCAGATCCCCATGCCGACCGAGACCGGACCGAGCACCCAGATGAACAAGGCGAAGATTCCGACATAGCCGGCCGCGATCGAGGCGCCCGATCGACCGGTGGGCAAGACCCAGTGCAAAGGATCCGATGGCATCGCCCCCGCGGCGGCGGGGGCGGCCGCGGCCGTCGGCGTCGGCAGCACGGCGTCCGTCCAGCCACGGCCGTCGAAGTACCGCACCTGACCGGGCGTCACCGGACAGGGGTACCAGCCGGGCTCCGCCACGGTCTCCATGCAGAACCAATCGGCATCTGCGAACCGAACTTTAGGAGAAATCAGAATGTATCTGCAGGCGACCGAACGATACGCCACTGGGCACAACCTGAACTTCCGTGCCAATGAGTTCGACCATTGATTCTATTGCGATGACGATGATCCGGTGCCTACCATGATTCAATCCCGGGTTTCACCGGGCCACTGCGCGGTGGACGCCGAATCCTGCCACCACCGCGCGGCACCTTGAATTCTCGTCGGCAGGAGCGGGGACCCCACGTTTTACGGGCACACGTTGAGGTGTCCTTGGGGTGAAGCCGGATGCGAAAGCCTCCGGCCGGGCGAACTCCGGCCCGAACCCGACAGCTCACCTCGCAGGCGACCGGAGAGGTCACCATGCGCCACACCCCAGCTCTCGCACGTCAACGCGGGGACCTACCTCGCCATCGAACGGCCGCGTCGCACCGTTTCCCGATTCCCCTGGGCGCTCCGCGCACCACGACCCGCACGTTCGCCGTGGTCTTCGCTCTCGTCGCCTCGATGCTCGCGGCGCCGGCCTCGGCGGCTCCGGCCCTCGCCGTACGACCCGTTGCCGCGGTGCATCGCTCGACCGGGACGATCGTCGAGCAGTACATCACGATGGTCTACCGCGACCTCTTCGATCGCGCGCCGGAGCCTGCTGAGCTCACCCGGTGGTCCCTCGCGCTCAACAGCGGGGCGCCGCGGGTCGAGGTGGCGAACGTCATCACCTCGAGCGGCGCGTACCGCACCGTCCTGATCAGGGCCACCTACGTCAAGTACCTCGGCCGGGCCGCGGAGAGCGAGGGCCTGACCACCTGGCTCAGCCGGCTGCACCACGGGCTCACGATCCAGCAGATGGAGGCCGGATTCGTCATCTCCCCCGAGTACTACGCCGCGGCCGGCGGTACCGACCGGGCCTGGGTCGTCCGGCTCTACGCCGACATCCTCGGTCGCACCCCGACGGCGGACGAGATCGCCGTCTGGACGGGCCGCCTCCTGGGCGGTTACACCCGGGCCCGCGTCGCCAGCGGGTTCCTGCTCTCCCCCGAGCGTCTCGGCGACGTCCTCGACGGCTACTGGCGGCACCTGCTCGGCCGTGGAATCGACGCGTCGGCTCGCACGAAGTGGGTGGCCAAGGTCCAGGCCGGCACCCGCGTCGAGGCGGTCATCGATGCTGTCCTCGCGAGCGAGGAGTACTACTACCAGCTCATCCCGCAGACCGCGCAGGGCAGCGAGCTCGTCCAGATCGCCTCGAAGTACGTCGGGGTGCCGTACCTGTGGGGCGGGAGCACCCCGGCCGGCTTCGACTGCTCGGGATTCACGTCCTACGTGTACAAGCAGGTCGGCGTGACGCTGCCCCGCACGTCCGCGGAGCAGCACTATGCCGGCACCCTGATCACGCGCGCGCAGGCCAAGGCGGGCAACCTGATCTGGAGCCCTGGGCATATCTCGATGTACGCGGGCGGCGACATGCAGATCGACGCACCGGGCGAGGGCAAGACGATCCAGTTCCGCGCGATCTGGCAGGCCGATCCGATCATGATCCGGATCGTCACCTGAGGTCGTGGAGTGGTCGGCGGCAGCTACTTCGAGAACTGCCAGCTCAGATCCTCCCGGTCGGCGACGACGATGACGGTTCCTGAGCTCAGGTTCCAGCCGTCGTGCACCAGGAGGATCTTGCCGCCCGACCGCGCCAGCAGCCGGAGCCCCGTGGTCCGATAGACGACCCCGGGGCTCCCTGCCCCACCGACGCGTTCCTCGTGGACCCCGGGCGCCTCGACACCCAGCGGCGTCGGGCTGATGACCACCGCGCGCGGCAGACCGGCGACGTTGTTCGCGAGGTTCTGCGCGTAGCCCTTACCCACCGCGGTGGCGAACTCCCCGAGCGCCCAGAAGCCGCCGAAGACCACCGTCCCGGCGACGAGGGCGACCGGCAGCAGGGTCTGCCACAGTGGCAGCGGAGCGACCGGCTCGGCCGGTGGCGGTCGCACCGACCGGTAGATCCACGAGGCGTACGACGCCGTGAGCGTCGCCGCGACCAGCACGGCCGGAACCACCCACCTGCTGTCCTGCAACCGGCTCATCAGCCCGGCGACCGGAGCCGGCGGGTGCGGCACGCCCGTCTCGACGGTGAACAGGAC
>NZ_DATCNW010000014.1:0-13146 GCF_036565025.1 Pengzhenrongella sp. | reverse complement strand
CCCACCGCGGGAGAGGGCCGCGGCGCCGTGGGCGATGACATCTCCGCATTCAGGCACCTGCGACAGGGCGTATGTGGACAGGATCGCGTCGACCTCGGTTGGGAAGTCGAACTCGGCCGCGTCGGCTTGCACGAGGCTGATATTGCTCCAGCCGTTGGTCTCTATCCGATGCTGGGCTTGGGCGAGCATCGCGTCGGTCAGATCGACGCCGACGATCCGGCCGTCGGGACCGATCACTTGCTCGATCAGCGAGAAGTTCAGACCGGTGCCGCAGGCGATGTCGACGACGCTGTCACCCGGGCGAAGCCCGAGCGCTTGTACGGCCCGGAGGCGGTGGGCCCGCTGGGGGTAGCCGGGCGCGGGGTAGAACTGGGAGGTGAAGTCGTAGTGCTTCGCCTTCTTGCGGTATGTCTCGATCAGGTGTTCTCGCGTGCTGTCGATCTGGCTCATGGTGTACTCCTCGATCGTATCCCGG
This sequence comes from Pengzhenrongella sp., assembly GCF_036565025.1. NCBI lineage: Bacteria > Bacillati > Actinomycetota > Actinomycetes > Micrococcales > Pengzhenrongella > Pengzhenrongella sp. The sequence goes on along the minus strand of NZ_DATCNW010000014.1, from coordinate 12,671 downwards.
GCAGCGCGCTTGCTATGTATATCGATGCGGCCGGCGTGGGCGCGCACGAGCTCGGGCACGATCCCCATGCCGGACCCCAGCGCCGCCCGTGATGCTCGCGCGAGTTCTCCGAGCGGTCTCCGTCTTCTCCGCGACGAAAGCGATTTTGCGGACCCGTCCTTCACGGAGCCAGTGGCTCCAGAGCCGGTGGGCGGCCAGCAGCTCCTCCAGCGCCCGGCTTCCGATCTGCGCGGCAATGTCCGCAGCATCGGCGGTAAACGCGTTGATCAACGAGTCCGCCACGGCACGGTGGGACTGACTGCGGTCATCCTGCCTGCGGACAACCAGCCCGACCCGCTCCAGGCAAGTGAGCATCTCCTGCAGCGGCGTGAGCCAAACCGTGTCGGCGTCAGGCATCCTCTCTCGCTCTGCCGCCGTGAGGGGCTGGCCCTCTTCCATCGTGAAGGCGAACCGCCCGCCGGTCGTGAGCGCCTGGGAGATCTCCTGAAGCAGCGTCTCCTTGTCGGGAAACGCGAGCATGGTCTCGAACAGGAGCACCACGTCGAACGGCCCGGGAGGGATCGGGGGGATCCGCGAGACCTCGAAGCGGCAGGGAAGGTCGCCGGCTCTCTCACGTGCGATGTCGAGAGCGCTGGAGCTGAAGTCCACCCCCAGGTAGGTGCAACCCAGCTCCGCAGTGATGAATCGTCCTGGCCCGGCAACTCCGCAGCACAGGTCCAGCACGGAGACTCCCGGCGCGATGCCGGCCTGACGCGCCAGGGCGAGAATCTCCCCGGCCCGCATGAAGCCTTCCTGCTCCACGAATTCCCCTTGGGCGTAGGCCGACACGCGCGCTCGCCGTAGGGCCTGGACGAACGGAGCGCGCTCGTCCTGCCTCACGGCTCCATGCCCGCACAGTCGACGATTTCGTTCATGCCGCCCAGGATGTCAACCCACCGCCGGGAAGGCTGGGCATGGCGCCGGCGTCATGGTTGGCATGAGCCCTAAGCACGCAGCAGCCGCTGCGCTCGACGCTCGACGCGCCGCGCTCGGCGCGTCCTCGCGGTCGCGAGGACGCACGACGCGAACGGTTCATGCCGGCCCGGTGACGGGGCTGATCGCCCAGGTGCTGCTGCTCGCGGCGCTCGCGGCGACCGTCGGCCTCGGCGACGCCGGCTGGGTTGTCGGGCTCACCTGCGCAGTGATCACCGCTGCGGCACTGGCGCACGGCCTCTCACGCTACGGCTCAGACCGCCTCTGCCTCGCCGACTGGGTGACCCTTGCTCGCGCCACGCTCGCCATCGGCGTCGCGGCGCTTGTGGCCAACTCGCTGCACCGGCACGCGCCGGTCACGATGCTGGTGTCGCTCACGGCGCTCGCGCTCGCGCTGGACGCGGTCGACGGATGGGTCGCGAGACGCACCAGGACGACGAGGACGCTGGGCGCACAGTTCGACGCCGAGGTCGACGCGTTCCTGATCCTCGTCCTCAGCGTGTACGTCGCCCGTTCGGCCGGCGCCTGGGTGCTCGCGATCGGCGCCGCACGCTACGTATTCCTCGCCGTGGGGTGGGTGCTGCCGTGGATGCGCGAGCCGCTGCCGCCGCGCCACTGGCGTAAGGTCGTCGCGGCCACACAAGGGATCGTGCTGGCCGTCGCGGCAGCGGACATCCTGCCACGGTCTCTGACCCAGGCCACTCTCGTCGCGGCGCTCGTCCTGCTCGCCGAGTCGTTCGGTCGCGACGTGTGGTGGCTGCGGGGCAACCGGCGCAGCGCGCGGCAGTCGCTCGCCGATCGCCCGGAGCCGACCCTCGGTCCCGCCACTTCCGGTCCGGCCACTCCCGGTCCCGCCGGCGCCCGTCGCGGACGCGCGCGACAGATCGTCGCCGTAGTGCTGACGATCCTCTCGGCGCTGCTCGTGTGGGCGATTCTTGTCGCTCCGGACCAGCCGCAGTATCTCTCGCTGAACGCGTTCCTGAGGCTCCCGCTCGAGGGCCTGGTCCTGATCGCGCTGGCGCTCGTGCTGCCCGCCAGCGGTCGGCGCATCCTGGCTGTGACCGTCGGGCTGGCCCTGACGCTGGTGCTCGTCCTGAAGGTCATCAACTACGAGGTCTTCACGACCTTCAACCGGCCGTTCGACCCGCTTGGCGACACGAGTCAGCTCGGGAACGGGATCGAGACGCTGCGCTCCTTGGTCGGTTCGACGGAGACGAAGCTGATCGAGGTCGGCGCGGTGGTAGGCGTTGTCGTCCTGGTCGTTCTAGCCATCCTTGCGATGCTCCGGCTGACCAGGGTCGCCGCCGCCAACCGCCGCTGGACGCTCCGGACCGTGCTCGCGCTCGGCGCCGTGTGGGCGCTCTGCTGGGGCTTCGGCGCCCAGCTGATCGCACACACGCCGATCGCCTCCACGCTTTCCGCCGGCCTGATCGTCGACCAGGTACATGCTCTGCAGGCCGACATCCACGACAGGGGCGTCTTCGCCAAGCAGATCAACCACGACGCCTTCCGCAACACTCCCACCAACCAGCTGCTGACCGGTCTGCGCGGCAAGGACGTGCTGCTCGTGTTCGTCGAGGCCTACGGCCAGCTCGCGGTGCAGGGCTCCTCTTTCTCGCCCGAGGTCGACAATGCCCTGTCCGAGGGGAACAAGCGGCTGCAGAGCGCCGGCTTCTCCGCTCGCAGCGGCTTCCTTACGTCGGCGACGTTCGGCGGCATCAGCTGGCTTGCGCACTCCAGCCTGCAGTCGGGGCTCTGGGTCAACAGCCAACTCCGCTACAACCAGCTGATGTCGGCGAAGCGCTTTACGCTCGCCGACGGGTTCAAGCGCGCCGGGTGGCGGACCGTCGATGACGTGCCATCGAACGACCGCGCCTGGCCGCAGGGACAGAACTACTACCACTACGACAAGCTCTACGACCGTTATCAGGTTGGATATCACGGCCCGAGCTTCACCTACGCGTCGATGCCCGACCAGTACATATTCCTGGCGCTGCAGCGTCTCGAGCTCTCGAAGACCCACCGCCGTCCGCTGTTCGCGGAGGTCGACACGGTCTCGAGCCATATGCCGTGGAACCGGATCCCCGAGCAGATCAGCTGGAACGAGGTCGGCAACGGCTCGATCTTCAACCGGACTCCGATGGACCACGAGACCGGCGCGTTCTGGGGCAACCCGCCACGCGTCCAGGCGGCGTACGGCAGGTCGATCGTGTACTCGTTGAACACGCTCACGTCGTTCGTGCAGCACTACGGCAGCAAGAAGCTCGTGATGGTCGTCGTCGGTGACCATCAGCCGTTGCCGATCGTGAGCGGCCACAACTCGAACCACGACGTGCCGATCTCGGTCATCTCCCACGACCCGTCGGTGCTGAAGCGGATCGGAAGCTGGGGCTGGGGCCCGGGCCTGCGGCCCAAGCCGAACGCGCCGGTGTGGCCGATGAGCGCCTTCCGCGACCGCTTCCTCAGCGCATTCGACACGCAACCGGCGACCGGGTAGTGCCCCCCGGCGCCGTCGTCGCTCACCGTGTGCCCGGACGCGCGGACGAGCAGGAGCGCCCGCCGTCGCGGCCGACGGTCGCCGCGCCACGGCGACAGCGGCTAGCCGGCCTGGACGGCCTTCGGGGCCTGGCCGCGCTGTACGTGGTGGTGCACCACGTCTTCCTGCGTGCGTTCTCCGGTCACCCGGTCGACCACGCGCCGTTCTGGGCGGCCTGGTTCATCTACGGGCGCTTCGCGGTGGTGGTGTTCATCGTGCTTTCCGGCTTCTCCCTGGCCCTGTCGCCGGCCCGCCACGGCTGGCGACTCGATGGGATCTCACAGTTCGCGCGCCGGCGGGCTCGGCGGATCCTGCCGGCGTACTGGGCCGCCCTCGCCTTCAGCCTGGCGGTGGCGTGGCTGATCGTCCCTCAGCCCGGAAACGGCGTGCCCGACGCGAAGTCGGTCGTCGTCAACGGCCTGCTGGTGCAGAACATCGTCGGCGCGCACAGCCCCAACGCGGCGTTCTGGTCGATGGCCGTCGAGGCCCAGCTGTACCTCCTGTTCCCTCTGCTGCTGCTCGCCGTCCGCCGGTGGGGCGCGACCGTGATGGTCGCGACGGTCACGCTCGTGGTGGCGGCGGTGGGGATCTTCGGCCCGCATATCCCGCGCGTCGACACGTTCGTGATCCAGTCTCCGCCTGACCTCGCCGCACTGTTCGCGGTCGGGATCCTCGCCGCCGGCATCGTCGGCGCCGGTAGAGCTCGCAGGTCCTGGCCGTGGGCGTGGCTTGCGCTCGCCGCCGCAGCGCCCGTGCTCGCGACGATCTGGTGGCAGGGTTCGGTGTGGACGCTTGACCACCTGTTCTGGGTCGACCTCGCGCTGGGGCCAGCCATCGCGTGCCTTCTGGCCGGTCTGGCTACCGGCCGTCCGGCCCCGCTCCTGCGCCTGCTCGACTGGCGGCCGGTCCGCAAGCTCGGTGATTCGTCCTACAGCCTGTACCTGACGCACGCCCCGATCGTCGTGGTCGTCTACGAGCGGATCGTCGCCGGCCGGGTAGGCCAGGGCGTGCCGGCGTTCCTCGTCACGCTCGCGCTCGCGGTGCCGCTCTCGATCACGTTCGCAAGCGTGTTTGCCTCGGTGTTCGAGGCGCCGTTCCGCCGGCACCACGGCTCGTCCACGACCGGACGGCGGCTCGCTCGCGTGGAAGGGGTGCCGAGATGAGCCGCGCGATGTGGGCGTGGGCCCGGGTCGCGGGCTCAGCGCTGGTGCTCGGCGTGCTCGTCTGGCGCTTGGGCACGGGCCCGTTCCTCGACGGCGTGCGGATGATCGACGCCTCGGCGCTGGCGGCGGGGTTTGGGATCGCGGTGCTGACGACGGTGTGCTGTGCCTGGCGGTGGAAGATCGTCGCCCGTGGTCTCGGCGTCGACCTGTCGCTGCCCGCTGCGGTGGCGGCGTACTACCGGTCGCTGTTCCTCAACCTCACGCTGCCCCGGGGGGATCATCGGCGACGTGCACCGCGGCGTCAGCCACGGTCGTGACGTGAGCGATGTCAGCCGCGGGCTGCGGGCCGTCGCGTGGGAACGCTCCGCCGGGCAGGTGGTGCAGTTCGTGCTGACCGCGATCGTGCTGCTCGCGCTCCCCTCGCCCGTGCAATCGGCGATGCCGCTGGTGGTGCTCGGCGTCGTCGTCGCGGTGCTCGCCGTCGTGCTCGCAGCCAGGGCGCGACCCGGTCGCAGCCGGTCACTGGTGGCGCGGGTCCGTAACGCAGCGGGCCGGGACATCCGCGAGGCGCTGCTCGCCCGCCGGGCGTGGCTGGTCATCGCGCTTTCGTCTGCAGTGGTCGTCGGCGGCCACGCGGCAACCTTCCTGATCGCCGCGCGGACCGCCGGCGCCATCGCACCACTGGACCGGATGCTGCCGATCGCGTTGCTGGTGTTGCTGGCTGCGGCGCTGCCGAGCGTGGGTGGCTGGGGGCCGCGCGAGGGCGTGACGGCCTGGGCGTTCGGCGCTGCCGGCCTGGGTGCGCAACGAGGGGTCGCGACGGCCGTCGTCTACGGCGTCATGGTGTTCGTCGCAAGTCTGCCGGGCGCCATCGTCCTGGTCGTGGCATGGTTCCGTCGCACCCGGTCTCCGAAGCGGAAAGAACCGCCACTCCGGCACAAAGCAGCAAATGCCTGACCGCCCCTACACCCTGTTGAGCTGTGGCATGTCGATCGACGGCTATCTCGGCAGCGCGTCGCCGCGGCGTCTCGAGCTGTCCAACGACGCCGACTTCGACCGGGTCGACGCCGTCCGCGCCTCGTGCGACGCGATCCTGGTCGGCGCGGCGACCGTGCGGAACGACAACCCGCGGCTGCTGGTGCGCTCGAAGACCCGCCGCGACGAGCGGACGGCTCGTGGGCTCGCGCCGTCGCCGATCAAGGTCACCGTGACCGAGCGGGTGGAGTTAGACGCGTGCGCCGACTTCTTCACCACCGGCGACACCGAGAAGCTCGTCTACTGTGCGAGCCCGCGGGTCCTCGACGCGCGCTCGCTACTCGGACCGGTGGCGACCGTGGTCGATGGTGGCCAGCCGGTGGAGATGCGCAGGGTCAGTGAGGACCTCGGCGCCCGGGGTGTGCAGCGGCTGATGGTCGAGGGCGGCGGCAAGGTGCACACGCAGTTCCTGACCGACAACCTCGCCGACGAGCTGCAGCTGGTCGTCGCTCCCTTCTTCGTCGGCGACTCGCGGGCGCCACGGTTCGTGAGCGACGGCCGCTTCCCCTGGAACCACGGCCGGCGAGCGACGCTCGCCGGGGTCCGCCAGATCGGCGACGTGGTGCTGCTGCGCTACGCGCTCTCGCCGCGGTTCCAGACCGACTGACCGAGTGGATCGATGCCGCTGCCACTGCCCGCTGCGACGATCCGTACCCAGGTGACGGTGCCCCTGCGGTTCGCGGACGGGTATGCCACGACCGCCCGGGTGTTCAGCTTCGACGGGCTGGTCGACGGCCAGGAGAACCTCGCCTTTGGGCTGGGCGATCGGGCCGCCGCTGTCACCTCCGTGGGACGCGGCCCGGTGCCGCTGGTCCGGCCGCACAGCGAGTGCCTGACCGGGGATGTGTTCGGCAGTCAACGGTGCGACTGCGGGCCGCAGCTGCGCGAAGCCGTCGAGCGCATCGCCGAATGCGGTGGCTACCTGTTGTATCTGCGGCAGGAGGGGCGCGGCATCGGCCTGTACGCCAAGCTCGACGCCTACGCGCTGCAGGACGCGGGGCTGGATACCTATGAGGCGAACCTTGCGCTGGGCCACAGCGAGGACGAACGCAGCTACCTCGTCGCCGCGCAGATGTTGCAGGCACTGGGGGTGTCGCGGGTCGCCCTGCTCAGCAACAACCCGGACAAGGCCGGGCAGCTGCGCCGGTTCGGAGTGACAGTGACCGCGCGCGTGCCGACCGGCGTGCACCTGTCCGCCACGAACGCCCGGTACCTGGCGACGAAGGCGCGAAAGGGCGCGCACGCGCTCGACGTCCCGCTGTCAGCGGGGTGAGATCCGCCGCTCATCGGGGAGGACCAGCAGGTCGGCGTGGTCGACGGTGACAGCGAGCTGTCCGGCTGCTGCCTGCGCCAGACGGCGGCGTGCATAGACGTCGGTCTCGGCGGTCAGCTCGACCTGCTGCTCACACGCGGCACCCACCCACCCGGTGAACCACTCCGCCGCCAGGTCAGCCTGCGCGGCACCGAGTCGCCAGGGGGTGGGGCGGACGAGGATCTCGGCCCCCAGTCGGCCGCACTCCTCGACGGCGAGCGCGACGGCGTCCGGGCCGAGCAGGCGGCGCCCCTCCACCGTGCGGCGTTGGTGGGCATCAAAGGCAGCGGCCACGTCGCGGTCCAGTGGATCCGCCGGGGTCAGGTCGACGTGACCGACCACGGACAGAGTTAGCAGCATCGGACACCCGGCGCCGGCACACACGGTGAGCAGTCCGGCCAGCTCGTCCTCGGTCAGCAGGTCCAATAGCGCCGACGCGGTGATCAGGGTGGCATCGGCGAGATCGCCCGGGTGCAGCCGGGTGATGTCGGACTGCGTGGCCTCGACGGTGACCGCGGCCCCGTCGGCGGCCGGGCCGGGGAGGTCGGCGGCAGCGAGCACCAGCAGGTCTGGGTCCCGGTCGTGCAGGACCCAGTGCTGTCGCCCGGGGAGCAGTGGCTCCAGCCAGCGGCCCATCGCCCCGGTGCCGCAGCCGAGATCGTGGACCACCCGGCGGCCGCTCGCCGGGAGCGCTCGCCGGAGGCGTTCGACGAGGTCACGTGAACGAGCCGCAGCGTCAGCAGGCTCGCGAAGGGCGAGCCATCCCCCGCTGACCCGGATCCCCTGGGCGCTCATTGCGACGCTTCGGCCAGGACACCGGCGACGACGCACGTCGTGGTCGACCACCCGGAGAGCGACTCGCGCCGCTCGCGGGCGGCTTGGCGCAGCCGCCCTCTCAGCTCGCCGTCGCCGAGCCAGCCCCGGATCGCGGCGCCGAGTGCCGCAGGGTCCTCCGGCGGGACCAGCAGCCCGGGCCGGATCCCGTCGTCGCTGTGACCGAGGGCCTCCGTCAGCCCGCCGACATCGGCTGTCAGCACCGGCAGGCCATGGGCTAGAGCCTCGGTGACGACCATGCCGTACGCCTCGGCGCGCGAGGCCAGCACCACCAGGTCCGCGGCGGCGTAGCTGCGGTCGAGATCGGCTCCGGTCCGCGGTCCAGCGAAGTACACGCGGTCGTGCAGCCCGACGTCGTGTGCGCGGCTCCGTAGACGCTCCACGAACGCCGGGTCGCGGTCCAGGCTGCCCACGCACACGCAGTGCCACGCCAGGTCCGAGATCGTCGCCAGCGCATCGAGCAGCACGTCGTGGCCCTTGTCGAAGGTCACCGCCGCGACGCACAACAGCGCCCCACCGGCGGCGGTCCCGGTTGCGAGGTCGGCGGCGTCGACGGCGGGCTCGGCGACGTACACCCGGTCGGCGGGCAGCGGATACAGGTCCAGCAGCCGACGCCGGGTCCACGCGCTGGTCGTGACGACGGCGGCGGCGACCGTGAGGACCGCGCGTTCCCGCGTCCGGGCGTCATCGGCCCCGTCATCCGCCGGGCGGTGACCCAGCGACATGTGCACGAGCACGACCAGGCGCAACCGGCGCGCCTGCGGCACAAGCACCTCGGGGGCTGTCGAGGCAACCAGTCCGTCGAGCAGGACGACGGCGTCGTCGGGGATCCGTTCGACGACGCCGGCGAGCGCGGCGAGCGACGGCGCGTCGGGTCGCGGCCAGCCGCCGGGTACGGCGTGCTCGTGCACCAGCCAGCCGAGCGAGGTGAGTCCGCTGCAGAGATTGCGGTCATAGGTGTTGCCTCCGCTCGGCCGGGCCGGGTCGTCGATGCCGTCGGGTACGACGACATGCACCACCGTCACAGGGCCCGCTCGTACGTCGCCCAGGCGATGTGCGACTCGTGCAGCGTGACGACCAGCCCGTCCAGCTCGCGGGCGGTGTCGCCCAGGGCACCGGCGTGCACGCGGTCGGCGAGTCGATCGGCGACCACCCGGGCGAGCGCCTCGGTGGAGGTGTTCATGCCCGCGAAGGCGGGCTCCTCGTCGAGATTGCGGTAGCTGAGCTCGGCCACCACAGCGTGCAGCTCCTCGGCCGCCCGACCGATGTCAACCACGATGTTGTCGGCGTCGAGCGCCGCGCGCCGGAACGTAGCGTCGACGACGTACGTCGCGCCGTGCAGGCGCTGCGCGGGCCCGAACACCTCGCCGCGGAAGCTGTGGGCGATCATCATGTGATCGCGGACGGTCACGCTGAACACGATCTAGTGGCCCACTACTGCCCGTAGGTGATGGTGTGGCAGAGCGCCGGCAGACTCCCCGCGGCCAGCCGCGCCATCACGTCGGGCAGTTCGGCGAAGCGGGATTGCCCGGTTACGAGTACGTCGAAGGCGGGGTCGCGCAGCAGGTCGAGCGCGAGCGCCAGCCGGTCGGCCGTCGTGCGGCGCCGGCTGCGAGCCGGGGAGACGGTGCCGACCTGGCTGGCGCGGATGCCGAGGCGACCCGCGTGGAACGCCCCGCCCAGCGAAAGCCGGACCTCGATGTCGCCGTACCAGCTGAGGTCGATGACCGTGCCCTCGGGCGCGAGCAGGTCGAGCGACAGCTGGAGTCCGGCGGACGTCGCGCTGGCGTGCACGACCAGGTCGCGACCGTCGGCGGCGCCGGCCGGCTGAGCGAAGTCGACGCCGAGTGCGGCCGCGACATCGGCCCGGCCGGCATCGACGTCTACGAGCGTGACTTGCACCGCGGGGAAGCGACTCAGCAGGCGTGCGACGCAGCAGCCGACCATCCCGGCGCCGACGACCGTGACGCGGTCGCCGAGCAGTGGTGCTGAATCCCACAGGGCGTTGACGGCAGTCTCGACGGTGCCCGCGAGAACGGCACGAGTGGGTGGCACGCCCTCGGGCACGACGGTCACAGCGCCGGCCGGCACCACGTAGGCCGTCTGGTGCGGGTACAGGCAGAAGACCATGCGGCCGCACAACTCCGCCGGTCCCTGCTCCACGGCGCCCACGTTGAGGTAGCCGTACTTGACCGGCCCCGGAAAGTCCCCTTCCTGAAATGGCGCTCGCATGGCGGCGTACTGAGCCGGCGGAACACCGCCTCGGAATACCAACGTCTCGGTGCCTCGGCTGACGCCGGAGCGCAAGGTGCGCACCATCACGTCGTCCCGCCCCAGCTCGGGCAGTGTGACCGGCCGGATCTCCCCGCAGCCGGGCGCGCGTAGCCAGAACGCCTGCGCCTCGGCCTGCACCGGCATCACGTTTTCGGCGAACCCGACATGCTCGTACATGCTATTTGGAAGGGGCCCGATCCGAGGAACCGCCGCGCTCTCCCGCGGTCCGCCGCCGAGACGGCCGCATCGCGTCGGCTCAAGGGTCTCAGGCCAGGCGCCGATGCCTAACGTGCAATGAATCGCGCGTTTAAGACGCGAGTTGAATCAGGCACCGCGGACGGAGCCCCGACGCTCGACGTCTCCGTGCTGCGCGCGGTGATCGCCATGCAGCACGAGCTTGGGGCTGTCGGGCTCGACCTCAAGGCGGTCATGCAGCGCATCGCGGACCGTACGCGCGAGCTGACGGGGGGGACCTCGGCCGCGGTTCGCCTGCTCGACGGCGATGCCCTGGTCTGCGGAGCCACGAGCGGTTCGCCCGAGATCGCGCGCCCGCACCGCCTTCCGAACGGCGACAACCTCTCCGGCCACGCCATGCGCAGCGGCCGTTCACTGCTCTGCGTGGACACTGAGACCGACGAGCGTGTCGACAGCGAGTTGTCGCGGAGCCGTGGCGTTCGCTCGATCATCGCCGTGCCCCTGCTCCACGCCGGAGAAGCCGTCGGCCTCCTGTTGTTGTACGGCGACGAGGCCGGTGCGTTCGGCGAGCGTCACGTGATGATGATGGAGCTGCTGTCGGTTGTCCTCTCGGCCGCGATGGCGCACGCAGCGGAGTTCGAAGCCAAGCGCGACCAGGTCGAGGCGCTGGCCCGATTCGAGGCCACTTTCGCAGGCGCGCTCACCGGGATGCTGTTGGAGGATCTGGACGGCAGGATCATCGACTCCAACCCTGCGATCCAGAAGCTGCTCGGCCGCAGCCACGCTGAGCTCGAGGGGGCCCGGACCTCGGAATTCATGCATCGAGACGATCGCGGCGACGCGCGCTCGGCCTACCTGCGGATGGTCGCCGCCGGCGAGAGCTCGCTGCGCCTGCAGCACCGGCTCGTCGACCGCCAGGGCGAGATCCTGTGGGTCGACTCCTCCTCCTCGCTGGTGCCGGATTCTGATGGAAACAAGGGCTTTGCCATCACGATGATCCAGGACGTAACCCAGCGTAAGAAGGCGGAGGCGGCGCTCCGCTCCCAATCCGTGCTAAACGAGCACCAGGCGCTGCACGACTCCCTGACCGGGCTCGCGAACCGCACCCTGTTCCGCAATCGCATCGAGAACGTAGTCACGGCCAGGCGCCGCATCGACGCTCGATCCGCCGTGCTGGTGATGGACCTCGACGGCTTCAAGGAGATCAACGACTCTCTTGGCCACGCCGCGGGCGACGATCTGCTCGTCGAGGTCGGCCGACGACTGGAGGCGACACTGCGCACCTCGGACACGGTGGCGCGCCTGGGCGGCGACGAGTTCGGGGTGTTGTTGCCGAACGCGAGCGTCCCCTCTGACGTGGTGCGGGCGGTGGAGCGGATGCAGGCGGCGATCGAGAACCCGATCACGCTGCAGGGTCTGTCGCTGTCCCTGGAGGCCTCGATCGGGGTCGCGCTTTACCCCGATGACGGCAACGATGTCGAGACGCTGCTCCGCTGCGCCGACGGGGCGATGTACTACGCCAAGGCGGAGAAGTCCGGCTGGGCGTTCTACGACAGCGGCCACGTCCGGCACGACGCAGCCCGGCTGACGTTGATGGGTGAGCTCCGCCGGGCGCTCGACCAGCGTGAGCTCGTCCTCTACTACCAGCCCAAGGCTGTCCTTGCCGATGGGGAGGTTCACGGGGTGGAGGCGTTGCTGCGTTGGAACCACCCTGTCCGGGGCCTCGTTCCGCCCGACGAGTTCATCCCGATGGCCCAGCAGACGGGCCTGATCAAGCCGCTGACGCTCTACGTGATCGATGAGGCACTGCGACAGTGCCGGTCGTGGCAGGACGACGGGATGCCGCTGGCGATCGCGGTCAACCTGTTCGCGCGCAACCTCGTGGACGTCGACTTTCCGACGCAGGTGGCCGGGCTACTCGATCGCTGGAACGTCGAGCCGGACCTCCTCGAGTTCGAGATCACCGAGTCGGCCATGCTGGCCGACCCGACGCGCACGAAGGTGATCCTCGAGCGTCTGTCGGCGATGGGCATCCGGCTCTCGATCGACGACTTCGGCACCGGGTATTCGTCACTGGCCTACCTCAAGCGACTGCCGGTGAGCGAGATCAAGGTCGACCGGTCCTTCGTGATGAACATGGATGAGGACGACGACGACGCCACGATCGTGCGCTCCACCATCGAGCTCGGCCGCAACCTCGGCCTCGAGGTGGTCGCCGAGGGCGTGGAGACCGAGCAGGTCTGGGACCGCCTCAAGGCGCTCGGCTGCACCGCCGCGCAGGGCTACTACCTGAGCCGCGCCATTCCCGCGCCCGAGTTTCGAGCCTGGCTTCTGGAGCGCCGGAGCACGC
>NZ_DATCNW010000013.1:0-11500 GCF_036565025.1 Pengzhenrongella sp. | reverse complement strand
CGTCGGGCCCTTCTGGATGAGCTACCCGGTCGCGAGCCGGCCGGTCGTGATGTACCGGCCGAACCGCTGACGTCCGAGCGTTGACGTCCTATAGGACGTCAACGCTCGGACGTTAGCGACTACAAGTCAGCGACTTCACACTAGCGACTACGAGTTCGCGACTACGCGCTTGGGGGAGGCGCGAGGTCAGGCGACCTCGGCCTCTTCCTCGAGGAGGTTCCGGGTCTTGTTCTGGTCGACGAGGATCCCGGGGCCGTTGGTCGTGGCCATGGTCGCCTTCGAGATGTAGCGGCCCTTGGACGCCGACGGCTTGAGCCGCAGCACCTCATCGAGCGCCGCCGCGTAGTTCTCGACGAGCTGCACGTCGGTGAAGGAGACCTTCCCGATGATGAAGTGCAGGTTCGAGTGCTTGTCGACGCGGAACTCGATCTTTCCGCCCTTGATCTCGTTGACGGCCTTCGCGACATCCATCGTCACCGTGCCGGTCTTCGGGTTCGGCATGAGCCCGCGCGGACCCAGCACCTTTCCGAGACGGCCGACCTTGCCCATGAGGTCGGGCGTCGCCACGGCGGAGTCGAAGTCGGTGAACCCGGCCGCGACCTTCTCGATCAGCTCGTCGCCACCGACGATGTCGGCGCCGGCCGCGCGTGCCTGCTCGGCACGCTCACCCGTGGCGAAGACCAGGACCCGAGCGGTCTTGCCGGTGCCGTGCGGCAGGTTGACGGTGCCGCGCACCATCTGGTCGGCCTTGCGCGGGTCGATCCCGAGGCGGAAGGCGACCTCGACGGTTGCGTCGAACTTCGCGACGGTGGTCGCCTGGGCCAGACGGACGGCCTCGAGCGGCGCGTACGCGTGGTCCTTCTCGATCTTCTCGGTTGCGGCCAGGTAGGCCTTGCTGCGCTTGGTCATCTGCTCTCTCCTTGCAGTCGTGGTCGTCGGGCCTGCGCGGCCCTGCCACCCGGAGCTGACGTCCAGCCCCGGTACTACGGGTGAATCGATGCTGCGGCCCGAGGCTCTGTGCCCGGGCGCGCGGCGGGTGCTACTGAGGTCAGGCCACGACCGTGATGCCCATGGAGCGGGCGGTGCCGGCGATGATCTTCTCGGCGGCGGCGAGGTCGTTGGCGTTGAGGTCCTCGAACTTGGTCGAGGCGATCTCGTGCACCTGCGCGGCCGTCAGGGTCGCGACCTTCACGGTATGCGGGGTCGGGGAGCCCTTGGCGACTCCGGCGGCCTTCTTGATGAGCTCGGCTGCCGGGGGCGTCTTGGTGATGAAGGTGAAGGAGCGGTCCTCGTAGATGGTGATCTCTACGGGGATGACGTTCCCGCGCTGCGACTCGGTCGCGGCGTTGTACGCCTTGCAGAACTCCATGATGTTGACGCCGTGCTGGCCCAGGGCGGGGCCGATGGGCGGTGCCGGCGTGGCGGCCCCAGCCTTGATCTGGAGCTTGATCAGGCCGGAGACCTTCTTCTTCGGGGGCATTATGTCGGGTCCTTGCTTCGGTGAATCAGTGGAGTGCGATCCCGGCGGCGTCGCGCGACGACGTCGGGTCGTGTCAGATCAGATCTTGGCGACCTGGCTGAACGACAGCTCGACCGGGGTCTCCCGGCCGAAGATCGAAACGAGCACCTTGAGCTTCTGGCTCTCGGCGTTGATCTCGGAGATCGTGGCGGGCAACGTGTCGAACGGCCCGTCCGTGACGGTGACGGACTCGCCGACCGTGAAGTCGACCTTGATCTCGCTCGCGGCCTTCGCGGCCGCGGCGGCCTGCGTCTTGGGCGCAAGGGTGGGTGCGAGCATCGAGAAGACCTCGTCGAGCGTGAGCGGCACCGGCTGGTGGGTGTGCCCGACGAAGCCGGTCACACCGGGCGTGTGCCGAACGGCGCCCCACGACTCGTCGGTGAGGTCCATCCGGACGAGCACGTACCCGGGGATCCGCACGCGCTTGACGATCTTGCGCTGCGCGTTCTTGATCTCCGTGACCTCTTCCATGGGGACCTCCACCTGGTGGATGTAGTCCTCCATGTTCAGGCTCTGGGTGCGGTTCTCCAGGTTGGCCTTCACGCGGTTCTCGTACCCGGCGTAGGAGTGCACGACGTACCACTCGCCCGGCTGGCGGCGAAGCTCGGTCTTGAACTCCTCGATCGGGTCGACCACGACCTCGACCTCGTCTTCGTCGGCGACGACCTCGTCGGTCGCCACCTCGTCCTCGTCGGCGTCGGCGACCTCGTCGGTCACGACCTCGTCCTCGTCGGCAGCCTCGACCTCGTCGGAAGCGTCCGCCGGCTCGACGTCGGCGGCGGGCGTCTCCTCGACGTCCGCCTCCTCGGTTGCCTCGACCGACGCGAGGGTGTCCTCGAGCTCCGCTTCGAGGGCGGGCGACTCCTGCGACTCCTGCGACACGTCCGGACCTGCTTTCTTAAAGACCATCACTCATGAAATAACCACGACTCTCGAGCACCGACGGGCGCCGGGCGGGAGCTTCTCACTCATGCTGAGAAGCTCGACGCACTACTTCCCGAACACCCACAACGTGAGCCGACCGATAACAAAGTCGATTCCCGTCACGAACGCCATCACGACAAGCACGAAGACCACGACGACGGTCGTGTAGGTCACCAGCTCCGAGCGCGTCGGCCGGACGACCTTCTTCAGCTCCGCGACGACCTGGCGCAGGAAGAGGGCGATCCGGTCGAACAACCCGCGCTTAGGGGCGTCCTTGACCGAACCGCTGCGGGCAGGCGTCGCCCGGTCGGCGGCCGCGCCGTCGGTGCCGGACGCCGCAGCGGAATCGCTCACAGTTGGTCCCTAGTCTCGTGATGTCGGTATCCGTGATGTCGCCTGTCGGACAACCCGGACCGACCTATAGAAGTCGACCCGGGCGCCACATGCGCAGGGCAGGCGAGACTCGAACTCGCAACCGCCGGTTTTGGAGACCGGTGCGCTACCAATTGCGCCACTGCCCTACGGCGATCGGTATCCTCCCGAACAGCGCGCCGAAGGGGATAAACCCCCCGCGGGCATCACCGATCATGGCGGACGTCAACCACCGACGGATCACTGTACGCGAGGACCCGGCAGGGGTCGAACCAGGCATGCCAAGATGGCCCGCGTGAACGTACCCCAGCAGACCCCGGTCCAGCCGTCCACCAAGCCCCGCGTCTCGGCCCGCCTCGCGGCGATCGCCGAGTCCGCGACGCTCGCGGTCGATGCCAAGGCCAAGGCGCTCAAGGCCGCCGGACGGCCGGTGATCGGATTCGGAGCCGGCGAGCCGGACTTCCCGACGCCGTCGTACATCGTGGACGCCGCCGTCGCGGCCGCGCCCGACCCGGTGAACCACCGCTACTCCCCCGCGGCCGGCCTGCCCGCGCTGCGCCAGGCGATCGCGACCAAGACCCTGCGGGACTCCGGCTACGAGGTGGCCCCCTCCTCGGTGCTCGTCACCAACGGCGGCAAGCAGGCCGTCTACCAGGCGTTCGCCGCGATCGTCGACCCGGGCGACGAGGTCCTGCTGCCGGCGCCGTACTGGACGACCTACCCCGAGGCGATCCGCCTCGCGGGCGGCGTACCGGTCGAGGTCTTCGCGGGCGTCGACCAGGGCTATCTGGTGACCGTCGACCAGCTCGAGGCGGCCCGCACCGAGCGCACCAAGGCGCTGCTGTTCTGCTCCCCCTCCAACCCGACCGGCGCGGTCTACTCCCCCGAGCAGACCGCCGCGATCGGGCGTTGGGCGCTCGAGCACGGGATCTGGGTCATCACGGACGAGATCTACGAGCACCTGACCTACGACGACGCCGTCTTCACCCCGATCGTGCGCGCTGTTCCCGAGCTCGCCGACACCACGATCGTGCTCAACGGCGTCGCGAAGACCTACGCGATGACCGGCTGGCGGGTCGGCTGGATGATCGCGCCGGCCGACGTCATCAAGGCGGCGACCAACCTCCAGTCGCACCTCACCTCGAACGTCGCGAACGTCTCGCAGCGCGCCGCCATCGCCGCCGTGAGCGGCGACCTCTCGGCCGTGCACGAGATGCGCACCGCCTTCGACCGGCGCCGGCGCACCATGGTCGAGATGCTCTCCGCGATCGACGGCGTGGTGTGCCCGATGCCGACCGGCGCCTTCTACGTCTACCCGAGCGTCGAGGGCGTCCTCGGCAAGACGATCCGCGGCGTCACCCCGACGACGTCGGCGGAGCTCGCGGCCCTGATCCTCGAGCAGGTCGAGGTCGCGGTCGTCCCCGGCGAGGCGTTCGGGCCGAGCGGGTACCTGCGGCTGTCGTACGCGCTGAGCGACGCGGACCTCGCCGAGGGCGTCGGCCGCATCCAGAAGCTGCTCGCCGAGGCCCGGTAGCGATCGCCGGTTCGACCCGTCGGCGCCCTAGCCGCACACGCCGCGAGGAGGCCCCGGATGGCTGCTCCGGATGGGGTCGCGCGGGGTGAAGTTGGCGGCGGGCGCCATCCGTGGCGTGACCCCGGCCCGCACCGACCCCTAATACTGGACCGGTGTCCCCTGTCCGCAGGCCCGTCGCGCTCGGTACCGTCGCCGTTCTGGTGCTCGGTGGGCTGAGTGCTGCCTACGGCAGCGCGGGCACCGACGGGGCCGACGTGCTCGGCGGGCCCGTGGTGCTCGCGGTGCGCCCGCAGCCCGCGCTGCGCGTCCTGCCGGTACGACTTCCGCCCGGGGCTGCACCGGCCGTGCCGGCACCGCTCTTGCCGGCACCTGCCGAGGCCCGGCCGGCCGTGGCGGCACCGGCGGTATTCGCGGGGACCGCGGCAGCGCCCGCGGTGCCGGTCTTCCGTGCCTCCCTCGCGCCGGGCGAGGCGGGCGCCAGGCCGACGGCGGTCGCCGTCCGGGAGGCCAAACCGCGGCACGTCAAGACGGTAAGACATTCCCGTGCCGGCCACCAGAGCATGACCGACGCCCACTCGGTCGCTGACCAGGTCATCAGCGCCGACGGCCCCGTCGTGGCCCCCGGTGCTCGGGCACTGTCCGGTGCGCAGCTCGAGATACTCACCGCCTTGATGGTCCAGGCTCCCGACGTCGAGGCGCAGGACACGGTCGAGCCTGCGGTCGCCGCACCCGTTCGCGCGTCCGCCACGGTCCCGATCGAGACCCGCCGACCCCGGGCGGACGACGCCCCGAAGCCCGTCGGTCCGGCGCGCACGGACGCCGCTCGCAGCACGCGGCTCGCGAACGGCAAGCACAGCTCGGGTGCCAGCTCCGCGGGCACGCGCAGCTCCGGCACGCACGGTTCAGGCACGCACAGCTCGAGCATGCACAGCCCGTCGACGCACGGCTCGGCCACGCACATCCCCGGCAGGCAGAGCTCGGGCAAGCTCGCCCCGGCTGGCGCGGTCCCCAGCTCCCACGGCCCGCGCGGCCGATGATCGACCGTCTCAGGCTGCGAGTCCTGCGCGTGGTGGCGCTGTCCCGCAGGCGCCTCAGCCGCATGACGGTACGGGCCCGGATGCTGACCGCCGTCCTCGCCCTGGCCGCCCTCGCGATGGCCATCGCGGGCGCGACCTCGACCTTCGTGCAGATCCAGCGGACCGACCTGCGCATCGACGACTCGCTCTCCCGCGCGGCCCAGGATCTGCGTGACTTCGCCGCGGCGGACCTCGACCCCGAGACCTCCAAGCCGTTCGAGTCCTTGGACCACCTGCTCTACCTCGCCGTCCAGCGCCGCGCTCCGGCCGCGCAGGAGGGGGTGGTGGCCCTGGCCGATGGCAACGAGGAGTGGCTCGCGGCGCCGACCGTGAGCCTTCGCCTCGAGAAGGACCCCGAGCTGATGTCCGTCCTGCGCCATCTGGACCCCGGCGCAACCCCGCACCTGCGCACCCTGCGCACGCAGGTGACCCAGTACCGCTTCGTCGCGCTGCCGGTGAGCGTGTCCGGTGACAACTCCCATGGGTTCTTCGTGGTCGCCGTCGACCGGGCGGCGGAGCATCGCGCGCTGATGGTCTCCTTCCGCAGCTACGCGGTGGTCGCGCTCGGGTCGCTCGTGGTCATCGGCGCCGTCGGCTGGCTCGTCGTGGGCGGGCTGCTCAGACCCGTGCGTCTGCTGCGGGACACCGCACGGCACATCACCGAGACCGACCTCTCCGAGCGGATCCCGGTCACGGGACGCGACGACCTGTCCGACCTGGCGCACACCGTGAACGCGATGCTCGACCGCCTCGAGCTCGCGTTCGGCTCACAGCGGCGCCTGCTGGACGACGTCGGGCACGAGCTGCGCACGCCGCTGACCGTGGTACGCGGTCACCTGGAGCTCATGGACGCCGCGAACCACGCGGACGTGCAGGCGACCCGGGCGCTGGCGCTGGACGAGCTCGACCGGATGCACCGCCTGGTGGACGATCTGGTCACGCTCGCCACCGTGGACAGGCCGGACTTCGTCCGCCCCGCCCCCACCGACCTGGGCCGGCTGACCGACGACGTGCTCGACAAGGCGAGGCCGCTCGGCGACCGCCGCTGGCAGGTCGAGGCCCGAGCGGACGCCATCGTCGTCCTGGACGCCCAGCGGATCACCCAGGCGTGGCTCCAGCTCATCTCGAACGCGGTCACCTACGCCCCGCAGGGCGCCAGGATCCGGATCGGCAGCGCGGTCCGCGGCGATCGGGCCCTGATCTGGGTGCACGACGACGGGCCCGGGGTCGCCGCGCAGGACCTCGACCTGATCTTCGACCGGTTCGCCCGCGGTGACGGCGCCCGGGGCACCGATGGTGCGGGCCTCGGCCTGCCGATCGTTGCCGCGATCGCGAACGCCCACCACGGCACGGTCCGGCTCGCACGTGCGGGCGGTGAGCAGCCCGACGGCGGCCCGATCGACACGCGTGGCGACCAGTGGGGCCCGTTGCGCGGGGCCCGCTTCGTCATCGATCTGCCCTCGCATCAGGTTGCGGACCCCGACGAGTTCGCCGACGAGTTGGACTTGCGCGACGCACGCGAGGACGCTGCCGACAAGAGCGGCGAGCCGAACACAGAGGAGCTGGTGGACCAGTGACACAGATCCTGATCGCGGAGGACGAGGCGAGGATCGCCGCGTTCGTCGCCAAGGGTTTGCAGGCGCACGGGATGACGACGACCGTCGTCCCGAGCGCGCGCGAGGCCTACGACCATGCCCTGAGCGGGACGGTCGATCTCCTGCTGCTCGACCTGGGGCTCGAGGACGGCGACGGCGGCGACATGCTGCGCAACCTGCGGGCCACCGGGAGCACGGTGCCGGTGATCATCCTGACTGCCCGGAACTCGGTGTCGGACACGGTCGCCGGGCTCGAGAGCGGCGCCGACGACTACATGTCCAAGCCGTTTCGGTTCGAGGAGCTGCTCGCGCGCATCCGGCTACGGCTGCGGACGCCGGCTGCCGCCGGGGAGCAGTCGACGCTCACCCACGGCCGGCTGACGCTCGACCTGCTCACCCGCCGGATCCGGGTCGGGCCGCGCGAGGTCGAGCTGTCCGCACGGGAGTTCTCGCTGGCCGAGGCCTTCATGCGTCACCCGGGCCACGTGCTGAGCCGCGAGCAGCTGCTCTCGCAGGTGTGGGGGTACGACTTCGACCCCGGGTCCAACGTGGTGGACGTCTATGTCCGGTACCTGCGCCGCAAGATCGGCGCGGAGCACATCGCCACGCTGCGCGGGATGGGCTATCGCCTCGTCGAAGTTCCCTGAGCTCTCGAAGTTCCCTGAGGTCGCCGGGCCGTCACACGGTGACAGCCGGCCGCACGGGGGTCGTGCCCGCCGCGCGGCCGGGTCGCACACATGCGAAGACCCCGGGCAGGGGCCGGGGGTCTTCGCACCAGGACCACTCTCGTGGCCCAGGTCTGTGGAGGGGTGGTCAGCGGTGCCCGCCGCCGTGCCCGTGGCCGCCGCTGTTTCCGCCGCGCTGGCCGCTGCCGTAGTGGTGACCGGCGTTCTGCGTCCGGTGCGAGTTGGCGTGCTCGAAACCGTTCGCCCAGCCGGCACTTTCCGTCTCGGCGGGGTCGTTCGCCTCGGCGGGGTCGTCGACCTTGCCGTCGTGGTTGCAGTCCTTGCCGGGGACCTTGACCGGATCGGTGGCCGGTTCGGTCTTGACAGGCTCGGTCTCGACGGGCTCGGCCCTGACAGGCTCGGTCTCGACCGGTTCGGCGACCGGCTTCGCGACCGGCGTAGCGACGACCGGCACGGTGGTCGGTTTGGCCGGGGTGGCGTCGGCCGGCGTCGTCGTCGGGTCGGCCGTAGACGCGGCGGAGAGCGAGGTGGCCTGCGCCGACTCGATCGGCGCGGTGACGGTTGCGAAGGCAGCCGTCGCACCGAGCGCGACCACGCCGACGGCACTGGCGAGAATCCAGGAGGCCTTGGTCTGCATGCGCAGCTACCCCTCTCATCGGACCGCGCGGATGCGGCCCTCCGTGGCGATGACAGACCACAACCTGCCGCGCCGAGGTGAGAGGCCCAGGAGAGCGCAGTGAGACTGCTCTCACCGCTGACCAGGCAGAATGGCCCACATGCGCGACCTGAACCTGCTACCGAAGGCCCACCTGCACCTGCATTTCACGGGCTCGATGCGCGTCGCGACGCTCGCCGAGCTCGCGCAGGCGGCCGGGGTCAGGTTGCCCCGGGTGCTGCTCGCGGGCGATCCAGTGCGGCTGCCGGCCGACGAGCGCGGCTGGTTCCGCTTCCAGCGCCTGTACGACGCCGCCCGGGCCTGCGTGCGGTCCGAGGCCGCGATGCGCCGGATCGTCGCGGAGGCCGCGACCGACGACGCGGCGGAGGGTTCGGGCCGGCTCGAGATCCAGGTCGACCCGACCTCCTACGCGCCGTTCGTCGGCGGGGTCACCCCCGCCCTCGAGATCGTGCTGGACGCCGCCCGCGCGACGAGCGCGAGCACCGGCGTCGAGGTCGCCGTCATCGTGGCGTCGTCCCGGATCCGGCACCCGTTCGAAGCGCGCACGTTGGCCCGGCTCGCCGCGCGGTACGCCGGGGAGGGGCCCGGCGAGGTGGTCGGATTCGGCCTGAGCAACGACGAGCGGCGCGGCGACACCGCCGAGTTCGGCCCGGCGTTCGCGATCGCGCGGCGTGCCGGCCTCGCCTCGGTGCCGCACGGCGGAGAGCTGCTCGGGTCGGCGCACGTCGCGGACGTCCTGGACCACCTGGACCCGGACCGGCTCGGCCACGGCGTTCGGTCGGCGGAGGACCCGCGGGTGCTCGACCGGGTCGTGGCCGCCGGCGTCGCGCTCGAGGTCTGCCCGGCGTCGAACGTCTCGCTCGGCGTGTACGCCGACGCCGGCCTGGTCCCGCTGCGCACCCTGGTCGACGCGGGAGCGACGATCTCGCTCGGGGCGGACGACCCGTTGCTGTTCGGGAGCAGGCTCGCTGCCCAGTACCAGCTGGCCCGCGACGTGCATGGCTTCTCCGACGACGAGCTCGCCGACCTGGCCCGCGGCTCGATCCGCGCCTCCCGAGCCCAGCCCGCGACGAAGACCCGCCTCCTAGCGGGAGTTTCCTGGCTATTTTTGGGTGTGGTGCGTTCTTGCTGGTCAGGGGCGCGTGGGTCGCGGTTTGGTGTATGACCTAAGTTCGGGGCGACCACCTGGTCAGGTCGAAGATCTCGGTGAGCTGGTCTTGGGTTTCGTTGGTCTCGGTGAGCATCCGGCGGGATTTGGGGCGGCCGCCGGTCGAGGGGTAGATCAGGACGGTCTCCTCGATGGCGCCGAGCTGGTCGAGGAGTTCTCGCACGGAGAGGTGCAGTCCGGCCTGTTCAACCTCGCGGCGCATGAGGTGGGCGAGTTGCAGTGCCAGGACGCAAGTGAAGGTGTGGACGCGGATGTTGTGCTCGGTCCAGTGGTGCATCGGGGAGAACGAGACGACGTGGGGGTCCTTGAGCTGGCGGAAGCTGAACTCGGCCTCGGACTGGGACCGGTAGGCGGCGACTACGTCGGCGATCGACCAGTCCTCGCGGTTGGTGATCAGGACCCGTTTGCCGAAGACCTCTTCTTCCAGGGCGTCGCGGGCTGCGGTGTCCACGACGATGGTGAGGCGGTGGGCGGCCGGGGTGTCGCCGGTCAGGGTGGTGTGCAGGACCCGGCGTAGCCAGGGGTCGTGGGTGATCGTGTCGATCTCGGCGGTGACCTTGGGGGCGGGTCGGCGGGTCTTGCCGCGGGCCAGGGTGTCGGCCAGGGTGTCGAGCTGCCGGACGGCTTTGGCGAGGGTCTGGTCGAACCCGGCGGACTGGGCGGTGTGCAGGGTCGGTGAGTGGGTCAGGATCACTCGCCGGTCGGCGCCGTAGACGGTGCGGCGGGTCTCCAGCGCGCTCAGGCCCGCGAACCGGTCGACGTCCACGACCTGGCGGTCGCCGGCAGGCAGGGCGAGCAGGTCGGCCACGTCCGAGGGCGGGACGGATCCCACGAACGCCAGGTGCTGATCGGTCAGGTGGTCGAAGTTCGCGACCGAGTTCTGCCCGGCGTCGAAGACGACCGTCACGTCCCCGGGGGCGGGGGCGCCGACCTGGGTGGCCAGGGCGGTGTGCCGGGCGTGGAGCAGGTCGATCATGGTCTGGAACTGGGTCACGTCGGGCCGGTTGCCGGGGTAGGCATGCGCGACCAGCGGGACCCCGCCGTCGCGGGTGACGACCAGGCCCAGGCCGACCAGGCGCAGGTCAGAGCGTTTCTGCTTGGCCTTGCCGCGTTGGGCGATGGGTGCCTTGTCGTTGCCGGAGTCGATGTACGTCGCGAAGTTCGTCATGTCCAGCGCCAACGAGCTGATGTCCAGGTCGTAGGTCTTGATCATCGCCAACGCGAGCCGGTGCTCGATCTCGGCCAGCTGCTTCACGGTGATCGTGTGCATCGCGTCCCAGAACCGGCGATGGTCGAGCGCGCCGGTCGGGACCCGCGTGAACCGGACGCCCGCGGTGGTCTTCCACCAGTCCGCGAATGCCAGCTTCGAACATGGCGCGACCACCCGGTTCAGCGCGGCCAGCGCCAGGTACGTGCCGATCGACGCGCTCGCGTCGGCGCGCCGGGGTCCGACCACCGAGTCGATGACCCCGATCACGTCCAACCGCTCGAGCAACCCCCACGTCGCCGCGACCCCGCCGAAGCCCAGGTGCCGGGTCCGCTCGGGGAGCGCCGCGCCCTCGTGGGCATCCAGCAGCGCCTCGATGTCGGCCCCCGAGCCCAGGTAGCGCTCCGAGACCATCTTCGGCTTGCCGTCCACCCGCGCCATCTCGCGCAGGTACCAGTACGGCTTCCCGCTGATCACCTTCTTGTACAGACTCGCCATACTTTAGGTCATACAAGATCGACGCCCAAAAGTCCACTCGCCACGCCGAGAAACCCCAGGTCAACCCGAACAAGCCCGTCCGCGTCGCGCCATCAGGACCGCGATAGCCAGGAAGGTCCCGCTAGGGCCGCGCGAGGACCTCTCCGTGGAGGAGGCTGAACCAGCCGTCCTCCTCGCCGACCCAGGACCGGAACGCGTCCGAGATCGCCTGCAGCTCGGGCGCGGTAGCCATCCCGGAGTCGAGC
>NZ_DATCNW010000012.1:0-12118 GCF_036565025.1 Pengzhenrongella sp. | reverse complement strand
CCTATAGGACGTCAACGCTCGGACGTTGCGGGATTGGTGGCGGGCGGTCAAACGGCGGTGCGGACGGTGATCGCGAGGGTGGCCTCGTCGCCGGGGGTCGGGGTGATCCCGACGAGCTCGTGGCCGCGCAGGCGAGCCCAGGCGGGGACGTCGTACTCGGCGGCCGGGTCGGTGGACAGCACGGTGAGGAGCGTTCCGGCCGGGACGCCGCGGGCGGCCTTCGCGAGCTCGATGACCGGCAGCGGGCAGCGCAGGTGTCGGGCGTCGATGACGATCGACGCGGGCTCCGGCGCGGCTCTAGTCACCGTCACAGGTCGCCGACCCCGAGCAGGTCCCGGACCCGGCGGACCGCACCGGGCAGCACGGCGAGGAACCGGTCGACGTCGTCGTCGGTGACGCTCGGCGGAAGTGTCAGCCGCACGTTTCCGTGCGTGAGCACGCCCATCGCGGCGAGCACGTGGCTCGGCTCGAGCGCGCTCGACGTGCATGCCGAGCCGGAGCCGACCGCGAAGCCGAGCCGGTCCAGCTCGGTCACGAGCGCCTCACCGTCGACGTACAGGCAGGAGAACGTCACGACGTGCGGGAGTCGCCCGACCCCGTCGCCCACCACCTCGACGTCGGGCACGGTCGCGGCCACGGTCGTGCGGATCCGGTCGACGAGCGCCCGCCGGCGGGCGTCGGTCGAGTCGCGCTCGGCGACGGCGTGCTCGAGTGCGACCGCCGCGGCAAGGGCCGTCGGCACGCTCACCCCGCCCGGGAACCACGCGTCGTCGTCGGCGGGCCAGTCCGGGGACCAGCGCACGCGCGGGCGCACGACCAGCACCCCGAGCCCACCGGGTCCGCCCCAGTCGCCGGGGTCGGCGGCCAGCACGTCCCAGGTGTCCGGCAGCTCGACATGACCCGCGCTCGCACCGACGTCGAGCAGCAACGGGACGCCCGCCCGGCGTGCGACGCCGGCGATCTCGGCCACCGGTTGCACGGTGCCGACCTCGCCGTTGGCGTGCTGGAGCGCCACCAGCGCCACGCCCGGCGCGCCGAGCGCCGCGATCATCGCCGCCGCGTCGACCCGGCCCGCCGCGTCGACCGCGACCGTGACCCGCCGGCCCGGCCCCGCACCGCCGGGCTGCGCGACCACGAAGTCCGCGGCCTGCAGCACGGCGGCCCGCTCGACCGCGGACACCACGACGTCGCGCCCCGCCCGGCGCCGTCCCCGGGCGATGCCACGGACCGCGGCGTGCAGCGAGGCGGTGTGCGAGCCCGAGAGGAAGACCTCCTCGGTGCGGGCGCCGAGCTGCGACGCGATCGCCGCGCGCGCGCCGTCCAGCAGTGCGCGGGCCTGGCGGCCCTCGGCGTGCAGCCGGCGCGGATCGGCCCAGCCCTCGTCAAGGGCCTGGATGAAGGCGGCGCGTGCCGCCGCCCGAAGCGGCGCGCGACCGCCCGCGTCCAGGAAAGTGCGTGCTCCGGGAATGGTGTGCGTCACAGTACGCACGCTAGCGTCCGCTCGCGGCCCGGCAAACACGGGTGTTCGCCGCACTCGGGGGTGCGCTGGCACGCTAGGATTCGCGAGTCGAGGACGAAGGTCCCGGACCAGCGGCGCGGTCATCCGGCGGCTGCCGCAAGCGGGACGTTGACGTGACGCGAAAGGCCGCACCTTGCACTCGGAAAAGCCCCGCCGGAACAGGCGACCAGCACTGAAGGTGGCCGCATTGGCCGCCTCAGTTGCCGTCGTCCTCACCGGCTGCTCCGCCCAGGCCCAGCGCGGGTTCCTCCCCGGATACAGCGACGGGCAGGTCACCAACCAGACGGCACGGATCACGAGTTTGTGGGTCGGTTCCTGGATCGCGGCCCTCATCGTCGGCCTGATCACCTGGGGGCTGATCCTCTGGTGCGTCACCGTGTACCGCAAGCGTAAGAACGATGAGACGCTCCCGGTGCAGCTGCGCTACCACGTGCCGCTCGAGATCATGTACGTGATCTTGCCGATCGTGATGATCGGGGTCCTGTACTACTACACGGCCCGCGACATGACCGAGATCCAGGACACGTCGAGCCACAAGCCGGACATCACCATCGGCGTGATCGGCAAGCAGTGGAGCTGGGACTTCAACTACGTCGACGACAACGTCTACTCCAGCGGCGTGATGGCGCCCGACGTCGGCAAGTCCGGCAGCCTGAACACCCTGCCGACGCTGTACCTGCCGGTCAACGAGCGGGTCGAGTTCTCGCTGGACTCTCGCGACGTCATCCACTCGTTCTGGATCCCGGCGTTCCTGTACAAGGAGGACGCGATCCCGCAGCGGACCAACCACTTCCAGGTCGTGCCGACCCGGCTGGGTGTGTACGCGGGCAAGTGCGCCGAGCTGTGCGGCGAGAACCACTCGGCGATGCTCTTCAACGTTGCCGTGGTCTCCCGCGCGGACTACAACAAGGAGATGGACGAGTTGCGGTCCAAGGGACAGTCGGGTCAGCTCGGCACCACGTACGACCGCCTGCAGGATGCGCGACATGAGCCGGTAGCGAAGAAGGAGGGGAACTGATGGCCACCACGATCGAGACGATCCCGGGCCTCGCGCCCCACCGTCAGACCCTCGGGCGAACCGTGGTCAAGGTCATCACGTCGACCGACCACAAGACGATCGGGTACATGTACCTGGTCACGTCGTTCATCTTCTTCTGCATCGGCGGCGTGATGGCGCTGCTGATGCGCGCCGAGCTGTTCGAGCCCGGCATGCAGATCCTGCAGAGCAAGGAGCAGTACAACCAGCTCTTCACGATGCACGGCACGATCATGCTGCTGCTGTTCGCGACACCGCTGTTCGCGGGCTTCGCGAACGTCATCATGCCGCTGCAGATCGGTGCGCCCGACGTCGCGTTCCCGCGGCTGAACATGTTCGCGTACTGGCTGTACCTGTTCGGTGGCCTGATCGCCGTCGCCGGCTTCCTCACCCCGCAGGGCGCCGCGTCCTTTGGCTGGACCGGGTACGCACCACTGTCGAACGTGACGTTCACGCCGGGTGCCGGCGGAGACCTGTGGGTGTTTGGCCTCGCGATGACCGGGTTCGGCACGATCCTCGGTGCGGTCAACTTCATCACCACGATCGTCACGATGCGCGCACCCGGAATGACGATGTTCCGGATGCCGATCTTCACCTGGAACATCCTGGTCACCAGCATGCTCGTGCTGATGGCGTTCCCGCCGCTGGCAGCCGCGCTGCTCGCGCTCGGCGCGGACCGGCGGCTCGGAGCGCAGGTGTTCAACCCCGAGAACGGGGGCGCGATCCTCTGGCAGCACCTGTTCTGGTTCTTCGGGCACCCGGAGGTCTACATCATCGCGTTGCCGTTCTTCGGCATCGTCTCGGAGATCTTCCCGGTGTTCAGCCGCAAGCCGATCTTCGGCTACAAGGGCCTGATCTACGCGACGATCACGATCGGCGCGCTCTCGGTGACGGTGTGGGCGCACCACATGTACGCCACCGGCGCGGTGCTGCTGCCGTTCTTCGCCCTGATGACGATGTTGATCGCGGTGCCGACCGGTGTGAAGTTCTTCAACTGGATCGGCACGATGTGGCGCGGCAAGGTCACGTTCGACACCCCGATGCTGTGGTCGCTCGGCTTCCTCGTCACGTTCCTCTTCGGCGGCCTGACCGGCGTGATCCTGTCCAGCCCGCCGCTGGACTTCCACGTCACGGACACCTACTTCGTGGTCGCGCACTTCCACTACGTCGTGTTCGGCACCGTGGTGTTCGCGATGAACGCCGGCTTCTACTTCTGGTGGCCGAAGTTCACCGGAAAGATGCTCGACGAGCGGCTCGGCAAGATCCACTTCTGGATGCTCTTCTTCGGGTTCCACGGCACCTTCCTCATCCAGCACTGGCTCGGCGTCATCGGTATGCCTCGCCGGTATGCGGACTACTCGCCCGAGGACGGCTTCACCTGGATGAACCAGGTCTCCACGGTCGGCTCGGTGCTGCTCGCGGCCTCGACCCTGCCGTTCCTGTGGAACGTCTACACGACCTGGCGCAACGCGCCCAAGGTCACCACGGACGACCCGTGGGGCTACGGCGGTTCGCTCGAGTGGGCGACCAGCTGCCCGCCGCCGCGGCACAACTTCACGTCGCTGCCGCGGATCCGCTCCGAGCGTCCGGCCTTCGACCTGCACCACCCGGAGGTTGCGGCCATGGACCATGCGGAACCTGACGTCGAGCTCCTCGGGCAGCTGGCCGGCTCGTCAGGCCGCAGCGAGGGGGAGAACCGATGAAGAACGAGACCAGGCTGTTCTTGTACCTCGTGCCGTTCTTCGCGATCAGCGGCGTGGTGTACGCGTTCTGGAGCCACGGGGAGCCTGTCGGCTCCGCGGGGATGCTGCTGGTGGCCGCCGTCGTCGGGATGATCGGCGCGTACTTCTCGCTGCTCACCCGCCGGATCGACCCGCGGCCCGAGGACGACCAGCACGGTGAGATCGAGCACGGCGCCGGCGACCAGGGGGTCTACAGCCCGTGGAGCTGGTGGCCGCTGGTCATCGCCGGCGCCACGACGATGCTCTTCCTGGGCCTGGCGATCGGCTGGTGGCTCCTCTACGTGGCCGTCGCCATCGGCATCATCGGCCTGGTCGGCTGGGTCTTCGAGTTCAGCCGAGGCCAGCACGCCCACTAGCCCCACCCGCACCACCGCACCCCCGCCGAGGTAGTACCTCCGCGCCGACATAGAGCCCTGCAACGCTCTATCTTGGCGTTCGGGTACTACCTCGGCGGACGTGTTTCTTTCGGCGGGGGAGCGCGGCTAGCTGCCTCCGAGTTGGGCTCGGACGCGGGGATCGTGAATTCCGCGCAGCGCCGGGATGCCCGAGCCGGCTACCCAGAGCGTCGCTGCCACCATGCCACCGGCCCCGACGAGCATGGCGGTCGGTGCACCGGCGTGCGCGGCCAGGAGGCCGCCGCAGCCGGCGCCGATCGGCACCGCTCCCCAGGAGATCAGCCGGTACGCGGCGTTGACCCGACCGCGCAGGTCCTCCCGCAGCCCGGTCTGGCGCAGGCTGACGGCGTGCACGTTGGCCACGCCGATCCCCACGCCCATCGTGACGAAGATGGCGCACAGCACGGGAAGGACAGGGACTCCGGGGCGGGTGATCACCGACACCGCGAGCGGTGCGGTATTGCCGACGGCCATGGTGACCAGCAGCACGCGGCCGTAGCCGAAGCGCCCGGTGACCCGCGGGCCGAACCACGCGCCGACGAATGAACCCACGCCACCGGCGGCGAACACCAGGCCGACGGCGCCGGCACCCAGGTGGAGCCCCCGCACCAGGTACAGCATCAGACCCAGGACGAATATCTCGTTGAACAGGTTGAACGTGGTCGCCTCGCCGAGGAGGCCCCGGATGTAACGATTCCGCCAGGCAACCCGCAGCCCCTCGCGGACGTCTGCGCCGGAGTTCCGATTCTTTCCGGGCACCACGTCGGGCTCCACCGCCCGCCTGATCCGCGACAGGCTCGCCGCGGAGAGCAGGAACGCGACCGCGTTGACGGCCATGGCGACGGGCGCCGAGATGGCCTGCACGAGCAGACCGCCCAGACCGCGGCCGCCGATCTCGTTCACCGACGCAGCGGCGGCGATCTTGCCGTTCGCGTCCACGAGCTGATCCGCGCGGACCAGGCCCGGCAGCAGGGCGAAGTCCGCGTGCTGGAAGAGGACCGAGAGGGTCCCGGCGGCGAACACGATCGCGTAGAGCAGTCCCATGCCCGCCACCCCGGTCCATACCGCGATCGGCACGACCGCGATCAGCGCGAAGCGGCCGACGTCGGCGCCCACCATGAGCGCGAGCAGGCGGCGCGGGCGACGGTCGACCAGCACGCCGATCGGGAGCGTCGCGAGGAGGAACGGCAGGAACTGGGCGACCCGGAGGAACCCCACCTCCGAGGCGCTCGCCGACAGGCTGAGGAGGGCGAGCAGCGGCAGCGCGAGCTCGGCGATCTCCGCGCCGAACCCCGACACCGCCGAGCCGACCCATAGGGGGTACGGCCAAGATAAGCGTAAAAGGGGCCATGAGGTGATCGAGGACCCGCCCGGCAGGGCATGCCAGCACGCACCGCGAACGGTGGCCAGACTCGACCAGCGGCGGCATGCGACCGGCAGGGTGAGCGTGCGGACGGCGATCAAACGGTCCGGGACTCGGCCCTGACCATCCGTCGCGGACCTGGCAGACGACCTCGACTGGCATGGTGAAGACGACTCAACGACTCGTTGACCCGGCCGCCGCTGGTGGTGGGGCTCGTGCGCTTGCTCAGGTCGGCGCGGTGCTGGGGTCTTCGTCCCGCAGTGCGCGGTAGATGGTGGCGCGGGAGACCCCGTAGCCGGCGACGAGTTCGGTGATGGATTCTCCGCCGGTGCGCAGCGCGCGGATCTGACGAACTTGGGCAGCGGTGAGTTTGCCGGGGCGTCCCGAGTGTCGGCCGCGGGCACGGGCGGCCGCGCGGGCCGCGGCGGCCCGTTCGTGCATGAGTTCGCGTTCGTAGCCGGCCAGGGCGGCGAAGATGCCGGCGAGCATGCGCCCGGTGGCGGTGGAGTAGTCGATGCCCTCGCGAAGCGACTTCAAGAGCACCCCGGCCTCGGTGAGAGTCTCGATGGTCCGGATCACTCCCGACAGGGACCGGCCCAGCCGGTCGAGCGCGACCACGACCACGGTGTCCCCGTCGCGGATGTAGCCGAGCAGGGCGACCAGTCCAGGCCGGTCCTCGCGGGCCCCGGAGAGGTGGTCGGTGAAGATCCGCTCACACCCCACCTCGTTGAGCGCATCGAGCTGCTGATCCAGGGATTGATGATCGGTACTCACACGGGTAACCAACGACTTTCGCCATCCCTGAACTGTCTCAGAAGTCGGCGGGGCGACGCGACCGGGTACGCCGACTTTCGTACCGACTTATGAGACGCCAAGTCCCGCTTCGACGTCGGCCGCGAACCGTCTCACGGTGGCTGTCTCACAACCATGGAAGTTGGGACAGGGTGAGCCGTTGGAGTCCAGTCCCTCACCCGGTGATTGGCAGGAAGCGTGGCGGCCGACGTTGCGACTGCTTCCACGCCGCGTGGCGGCGGCAGGACGACGGGCGAGTTCCCTGGAGTGGTGTAACTCGGACACAGCAGGACGAGCACCGCCGACCTGCGTGCTGCGCCCCGGAACTTCAACACGGCTGTGCGTCCATCGCGTCAAGCGCCGCCTGCGCGGCGGCAACCACTGTTGGCCATCTTGGATCGGCAAGGTAGTCCGTGTCAGGTCGATTGCCCAAGTCTCGAATCATCGGGCCAAGCGCGTTGTCGAGTGCCCGCAACGCCGGGACATCGGCCTCGAGGAGCACGTCGGGGACAGCGGACTCGGGCGATGGAAGCACCTGGCAGTCGTCGTAGAGGGTGTTCACGTTGAGCGTCAGGTCGTCGTAGTAGTTAACGCCCTCCTCCCAGCGACCCCAACGGGTCGCTTGGTGCACCGGATCGCTGAACGAGCGAAGCGCAGCGATCACCTCGTTCCTCATCTCCGGGAAGGTCACCTCACTCGTCATGGTGCGTTCCAAGAGGTCCAGTTGAGCCAGTCCGAGAGGGGGAGGTGCGCCTGGGGGTTGTCCCGGAGGCTGCCAACAATCGGCTCACCGTCCGGGCCCAGGATTCGCCCGCCGCTGCGAACTACAACGTGGTCGACCTGTTGACTCGGCGAACTCGATCCGGGGACTCCTTCATCAATTCGGATGCCGTTCGCCTTGGGCGCTGGGGTCGACGGTGAGGAACTGGCCTTTACCGGGGGCGTATTAGCGGGCGCGCATCCAGAGGAAGCCGGTCTCGGTCTCGGTGTACTGCCCGGCGAACCCGAAGGGGCTGGTGGCCCCGGTGGTGGTGCGGGTGCCGTACGGGTGTACGTCGCTGTGCCCGCGCTTGCCCCGGCGGTGTTGGTGGGCATCCGGATGGAGCCGAGCTGGTCGCAGTGCCCGCGACAGAGGCACGATGGCTCGGCAACGTGTCGGCCTACTGCGCAGTCGCGCCTATCCGCATACCCAGTCTCGAAGGGCATTTTTTCGGCTGGTCAATTCGGTCTCAGAGCCCAAGCGCGCCGCAAGCGAGCCACCTGTTTTGCGGCAACTACTCATTCAGGAGACCCCGCAAGGTTCAGGAGACCCCGCAAGGCTTGGGCAGCATCAAGGCACTCGAGCCAGATCTTGCCGGAGTTGACGGCATCTTGGAAGGTCCCAAACTTCCCTATGGTTGTTACGAGCCTTTCAAGCGCGTCCGAAAGGTGGACAAAAGCTACGAGTTCCCTTTCGTCCACCAAAATGTGACCTATCAACTCACTGGGATCAGACGTTGCGAGCTCGTCGACCACGAGCAGCACGGCATCGTCGAAGTCCATCTCGTCTTCATTCATCATCACCCCCCGCAGCCAGCGCCGCTCGTGCAACTCCTCATCACTTAGCGCAGCAACAGCGTCGCTCAGCCGCGACCGGACCTGTGGATTCATTATTCGATAGTCCTCACGGAACGTTCCAACTTGACCAGGTGAGCCACTCATCTAAGGGAAGGTGATCTGCGATTTGTGCTCCACCGCTGCTGATATGCACATGGTCCACCTGCTGTAGCGGATTGTAGTGTGACGGCTGGCCCTGATCGATTCGCACGTAGTTGGTGCCGGGCTTGGCGCTTGGGTCAGACCACCGAGTACCCTCTCCAATCCCCCTGGATGGGGACCCGGGCCCCCATTCGCTGGGGATCTTTGAGGTCGCTTCTGGACCAGGGAAACCAGTCGCTGCTTCTTCTGCGCCCTCTGTGGCGGTACAGACCGTTGCGTCTGCTTCGCCCGCGGCGAGTACTCCTGCCCCTGCGACGGTTGCGCCGCCCACGACGGTGGCTCCTTCGACCGCGACGGCGGTTGCTCCGACCGCGACCGTTTCCTCGACACCCGCGGCCGCAAAGATCGCTAGAGCGCCTGCCACGGCACAAGGTCCGGCGGCAACGCATGCAACGAGGAGAGTGACACCGAGGACGGCGCCGCCAATGGCCCACCAGCCCCCCGCCGTTGAGGCCGGTGGGGTCGGTGTTGGTGATCGGGTTGCCGCTCGCGTAGCTGTATCGGGCGCCGGTGATGACGGCGAGGGGGTCGACGGTGAGGAACTGGCCCTTGCCGGGGGCGTAGTAGCGGGCGCGCATCCACAGGAAGCCAGTCTCGGCGTCGGTGTACTGCCCGGCGAACCCGAAGGGGCTGGTGGTTCCGGCGGTGGTGCGCGTGCCGTACGCGGTGTACGTCGCGGTTCCCGCGCTGGTGCCCGCGGTGTTGGTGAGCATCCGGATGGAGCCGAGCTGATCGCAATGCAGGTAGGTCGCCACCCCGGCGGTGGTGATCTGCGCGTAGGGGACCCCGGTCGGGCCGTACAGGTAGGTGTTCGTCCCGTCGCTGATGATCCGGGGCAGGCCCTCAGCTGTGTCGTACACGAACGTGCTGGTGACCCCGGCGACGGTCTTGGACGCCCGGAGCCCGTCTCCGTTGTAGGCGTAGGACGCGGTCGTGGTCGCGTTGGCGAACGTGTTGAGCCGGTTCGCCTGGTCGTACCCGTAGTTGTCGACTGTGGTGCCGCCGGGGGCGGTGGTGGTGGACTTGGTTCGGTTCCCGCGGGCGTCGAACACGTACGCGGTGGACGTCGTCCCCGCGGTCGCGGTGGTGAGCTGCCCGGCGGCGTCGTAGGCCTGGGTGATCGCGCCGTTGGTGGTCAGCTCGTCGGCGTTGTCGTAGGCGTAGGTGGTGGTGTTCTCCTTCGTGACCCGCCCGAGGGTGTCGTTGGTGAACGTCCGGGTCGCGCCCAGGCCGGTGGAGGTCTCCTTGGTGATCTGGCTGGCGGCGTCCTGTGTGTAGCCCAGGGTCCCCAGTGTGGTCGCGCCCTTCGCGATCGTGGTGGTGATGGCCCGCCCGGGGTTGTCGTACGCGGTAGTGGTAGTCACCCCGTTCGCGGCTACCTCCCCGGTCCAGGCCTCGTTCTGGTCGTAGGTGAACGTCGTGGTCGCGCTCAACCAGCTCGCCGAGGAGGTCAGCGCCCCGTCCGCCTCGTAGCCCTGGGTGACGGTCTTGGACCCTGGGTAGACCAGGGTGGTGGCCTGGTTGCGCAGGTTGTACCCGTACCCCACGGTCCCCCCTGGGGAGGCCTGGTTGGTCAGGCGCCCCAGGGAGTCGTAGGTGAAGGTGGTGGTCCCGGTCCCGTCCACGAGGGTCGCGGGCCGCCCGGCGGAGTTGTAGGTGCGGACCGCGGAGTGGGTGGTCCCGTCGGAGTACGTCGTGGACGTCAGCTCACCGGCCGCGTCGTACGCGCTGGTGGTGACCTGGCTCGCCGGGTCAGTCTTGGTCAGGACCGCGCCACTCGCGTCGTACGTGTACGTCGTGGCCCGGTTCAGGGCGTCGGTGACGGAGGCGACCCGGCCCAGGGTGTTCTCGGCGAAGCTGGTCGTGTTGGACTTCCCGTCGACCTGGGTCTTCAGTGCCCCGTCGGGCCAGTAGGTACTGGCCAGGGTGGTGCCACCCGGCCGGGTCACCAAGATCGCCTCCCCAGCCAGGTCATACCCGGTAGTGGTGACCCGGTTGAGCTGGTCCTTCTGCGTCAGGGCCCGCCCGTCCAGGTCGTACGTCGCCGAGCTCACCAGGGGTGTGGTGGTCGTGGCGACGCTGGCGGACAGGACCCGCCCCGCGGGGTCGTAGGCGTACGTGGTGGTGAACTGCGCCGCGTTCGCGCCGGCCACGTTCCCCTTGGGTGCCACGGTGGTGAGGCGCTGCCCGATGCCGTCGTACGTTGACGTCGTCTTGCGCCCTTGCGGGGACGTGGACGAGGCCACGTGACCGGTCGCGTCGTACGTGTTCAGGGTCGTGTTTCCCAATGGGTCCACGACCCCGGTGACGTCCTGCTTGTGGGCGGTCGTAGCCCGCTGGTAGGTGCCCGGAGCAACTCTCAACCTGCACGCCCACCTGTCACACGCAGCCTTCATCCAGGTCGGCAGCGCAGAGGCGACCATCACTTCCGAAGCTGGCACGGACCACGCTCGGACCAGCATCTTCTACGCCCCATGGGTGCTCATAGGCAGCGCTCTGCTCATCTTCGTGCTCGCCCTTTTCGGTGCGTGGCGGACCGTCCGCTTCGTCCGCCGTGCCCGACGCGCCATCGCCCAGCTCGACGCCAGCGGGTCCGGACCTGCTGCTTCAAACGGGGAATCTCGCGTCGAGGAAGCGGGCACGATCCTGCCAATGGATGTTCCTGCGCAGGCGACTGGTCGCCACGCGCTTGACGCCCTCCCGGTCGGCCAGGGCAGGGAAGGACGTGGCGGTCTACTCGGGGAGGTACCAGCGCAGCAGCCCGAAGTCCCGATTCGTCCCGCCCCGCCACAAGTTGCCCAAACAGGCGAGAGGCTCGCCGTCCCGGAAGTAGGCAGCGGTCCGGTCGTGCGCGGCGCGGTCGGCGACGGCGAACCAGTCACGCCGCCCGAGGACCGACCCACGCTCCCCGCCGTCTACCCGTATGTACCCGCAAACGACGTGACCGACTAGCGAGGCTGGCGCACGTCACCGGACAAGAATCAGGTCAGCAGGGGGCATTGATGGGGTCATCTACCCGGGAAGTTCAACGAGCCGACGTCGCGCCCTCGATCGAGTGCCGAGTCCTCGGAGTACAGCTCCGGGATCTGTTGTCCGCCTGTAGGCCGCCACGCTCGATGACCATGGCTGCGTCGCTTTTGGGTGACGATGCAGATTCGGGCATTTCGGGCGGGAGGGTTGGGGTTTCGTGGTCACGATGTCGCGCTCGTGGTCAACGTGTCGCCGTCGTGGTCAAGGTGACGTCGGTCGGCGCCGGTCGGCGGGCGCGCCTGGATGAAAAGTGGGCTCGCGGCGGTCGTTGGGCGGCCGAGGGCGTCGCGGGGCAGGGATCGGCCCGTGCCAGGGGCGCTGTTCACTTCGCATGACACTTGTTACTATCTGTCATGACTAGTGAACGGAGGTGACCGCGATGGCCACCGCACTTGACTCTCTGCCGGCGACGTTCGAGCAGCGCACCGCCGCGAAGGCCGGAGTCAGCTCCACGGCGCTGCACCGCCACCTCGAGGCCGGTCG
>NZ_DATCNW010000011.1:0-2186 GCF_036565025.1 Pengzhenrongella sp. | reverse complement strand
TACGCCGACGACGCGGTACGCGCCCTGAATCGACGCGGCTTCCGTGCAGCACGCCTTGAGGACGGCTTCCCGGAATGGGCCCGCGCCAGACTGCCCGTCGAGATCGGTGCGCGGGTCGCGGTGGGAACGAAGCGCAACCGAACAGGCTGATCGCAACCCCACCGCATGATCGGTAAAAGGGTACGGATACGTCGTTGACACGGCACAAATGGCCGTGCTAAACCTGATCTTCAAGTAATCACTTGAAGAGACGAGGAGACCGCCATGCCCACTACCGTAACTGCCCTCGATGTCGCAGACCTGCAAAGCCGCGTGCAAGCGGTGTACGAACAGGTCGCGCAGGAGCCGCGCCGTACCTACCACTTCGAGACGGGCCGCGAGCTCGCGCTCCGCCTCGGCTACCCGAAAGACCTCCTGGATGAGATCCCCACCGAAGCGCTGGAGTCGTTTGCCGGCGTCGGCTACTTCCTCGACCTCGCGGCCCCACGCGCCGGCGAGCGGGTCATCGATCTGGGCAGCGGCTCGGGAACCGACTCCTTCGCCGCCGCCACCCTGGTCGGTCCGACCGGCCACGTCACCGGCGTCGACATGACCCAGGCCCAGCTGAGCAAGGCCGAGCGGCTACGTGCCGCCAGGAGCCTGGACCACGTCCGCTTCCTCGACGGGCGCATCGAACACCTGCCCGTAGCCGACGCCTGCTACGACGCCGTGATCTCCAACGGCGTGATCAACCTGTCCGCCGACAAGTCGACCGTCTTCACCGAGGCCGCCCGGGTGCTCGTGCCCGGCGGGCGACTGGCCCTCGCCGACATCGTCGCCGAGCGCCCGCTGGCCGAGTCGATCACCTGCAACGCCGAGCTCTGGGCGGCCTGCGTAGGCGGTGCCGCGCAGATCGACGACTACCTGGCCACCATCGAGAAGGCCGGCCTGCGTATCGAGACGATCAGGGAGAACACCGCGTACGCCTTCCTGTCCGGCTCCGCACGCGGCGCCACCGAGACATACGGCATCAAGAGCATCTCGCTGCTCGCCGTGAAGCCCTAGGAAACCCACCGCAGAACCTCTAACGTATCTCGCCGAGGGCACGCGTCACTCCAGGGGCAATGACCCGCATCGATCACACCACCGAATCGATCACACAACAGAACAGAACAGGAGCACGTCATGTCCGGTCTGGTGAAGAAGAGCCTGAATTCGCCCGAAGAGACCCGTCCGTTCCAGGATGGAACTGGCAGGCTGGAACTGGTCAACCTCGACGGCGGGCCCGTCGGTCGCGGCACCTTCGAACCGGGCTGGCAGTGGTCCAAGCACGTCAAGCCCATCGCCGGGACCGACAGCTGCCAGGCGGCCCACATGGGCTACTGCATCTCCGGGCGCATGGTCATCCGCATGGACGACGGTGAGGAGAAGGAGTTCGGGCCCGGCGACTTCATGATCTGCCCACCTGGGCACGACGCGTGGATCGTCGGTGACGAGCCCTGCGTGCTCATCGACTGGCAGGGCTTCGCCGACTACGCGAAGCCATAACCACCCACCCAGTTGGCAGCCAGGGCGGCGTGACCTCGAAGGACCCACGGCCGTCGGGCAAGCCGAGTTCAACATCATCAGTCCGCCACCGCGCGGCCGTTAACCAGGAAAGGCCACCAACGATGCGTTTCATCCAGATCATTGAGTTCACCACCAGCCGGATCGACGAACTGAACACCGCACTCGACGAGTGGCTCGTGCAGACCCAGGGCAAGCGCGCCGCCACCCGCGGCACCCAAACCCGGGACCGTGATCGGGCTCACACCTACCTACAGATCGTGGAGTTCCCCTCGTACGAGGAAGCGAAAGCCAACTCCGACCTGCCCGAAACGGGCGAGTTCGCCGCACGCCTCGCCAAGCTGTGCGACGAGCCGCCCAGTTTCCGCAACCTCGACGTCACACGCGAGGACCAGATGTAGGCCGACCGCCCGGGAAGTGCACGGGCCGAAGCCATGATGGGGGCGCCGACGCGTTTGCGCAGGTCACCAAGGTCTTGACCGGCCCCGCTCCTACAGGGATGACCAGCGACAATACCTGTCCCCCGACAACTTCCGTGCGTATTCCCCACAGATAGCCGGCGACAACCGTCTACAGCCGGACACCCCCAGCGAGCAATTCGCGTTCACGACGTCGCAGCACAACGTCGAGCCCGATGCCTC
>NZ_DATCNW010000010.1:0-32295 GCF_036565025.1 Pengzhenrongella sp. | reverse complement strand
CCATGAAAGGCGCGAAAGACTTCGCCGCCATCCGCTCCTACATCGCGACCGCCGCCAAGCACGGCATCACCATGTTCGACGCGCTCAACCGCCTCACAAGCCAAGACCCCTGGTACCCCGCCACCACCTGACCAGTTACGTGCCCGAAGCCCTTCGACTGGTCGGCTTCACCGTCTCGACGCTCGACGATGTGTTCGGTGTCCGGCCGGTGGAGGACGTCGAGTGGATTCACTATGCCGACGATCACAATATGGTCGTCGCGTGCAAGGACGACCGAATTCGACGTCGGCCGTTGGAAAAACGCGCGCTCTTCTACTCGTCCCTGAGGGTCCTGTGTCTGACCAACGGCCACCTGCGGCGCGAGCAGCAGGCTGCGTGCTTTCGTCACAATATCGACGGGATAGTGCGACAGCTGCGGCACCCCGGTCCATGGGTGCTCGGAGTTCAGGAGTCGCGTGTTCAGGTTCTCCGGATCTATCCGGTCGACTGACTCACAGAGAGGGCGGGCGGCAGGCACCTCGAGCGCTCCCGCCCTTACCACAGCGGCCGCGACATCAGCCACAGGAACTACTCCCGCTGAACGCGGTCCAGCGCCGCACGAATGATCGGGACGAGCTGCGGATCGCGCAGGGCCCGGAAGTGTCCGGGTGTCTCGAGCTCGATGTTCGTCGCACCCGCAAGCTCGCTGCCCCCCGGGATGTGGGGATCGAACCGGCTCGACACCGAGGTGATGCGCGCGTTCACCTCTTCGTCAACTGAGAGAGCCGCCAGGATCGCGTCGGCGGGCGCGAAGGCCCGCACCGCCGCGAGGGGTATCCACCGCGCACGCACCGAGCCGGCGAACGGGGTGTTGACGGCAACCATGGCGCGGATCCGATGCTCCGGGTCGAGGTGCACCATGGCGTACTTGCCGATCAGCCCGCCCTTGCTGTGCGCGACGATGACCACCGCGTCGAGATCGTGCTGCACGAGGTGGGCGGCGACGAGGCGCGCCATGTCGGGGATCGCAGCAACGTTGAACCCGAGTCGCCGGACGACATGCACCGACAACCGCTGCCGGTGCAGTCGGACCGCGAGGGGTCGCATGAACCGCCAGCTCTCGTACACCCCGGGAATGAGCACCACGGCCGGGGCCGCCGCGCCCGCCGGGCAGAGCAGCTGTTCCGCGCCGCCCTGGCTCAGCAGCGCCACGGCCTGCGCGTAGACGACGTACGCGTAGTCCATCAGCCACCAGACCGCGTGCCGCCACGATCTGCGCACGTGCCCTCCGCCCCGCACCTCGACCGCGAGGCGCACCCACCCCAGCATGAACCGGCATCGGGCCGCGAGAGACATCCCCGCACCGAAGATGCGGCCGATTCCACGGCGAGATTGCCCGCCCGCGGCTCAGGCCTCGGCGGCCACGAGCACGGCAGCGGGAACCGGCGCGGCGGGGACCGGCGGCCGCTGGCGCGGGATGAACGAGGCGCAGACGAACGCGAGGAGGGCGGTGCCGGCGCCGATGGCCATGACCACGCGGAACCCGTTCTCGGCGGGGACGGCGACGGATCCGATCGTCGTCGTCATCTGGGCCAGCACAACTCCCGCCACGGCACTGGACACCGAGACGCCGATGCCCCGCATGAGGGTGTTGAGGCTGAGCGCTGCCGCCGTCTCGGACACCGGGACCGCGCCCATGACGAGCGTGGGCATGGCGCCGTAGGCGAGCCCGATTCCGGCCCCGACGATGCTCGAGACGAGCACGAGGTGCCAGATCTGCGACATCAGCACCAGATTCAGGCCGTAGCCGACGGCAACCACCAGGGCACCGAGCATCAGGGTGGTCTTGGGGCCCTTGGCCTTCGAGATGCGCGCGGACAGCGGGGCCACGGTCATCATCACCAGACCGTTCGGCGCCATGACCAGGCCGACGGCGAGCAGCGACTGCCCGAGACCGTATCCGGTGGCTGCCGGCAGCTGGAGCAGCTGGGGTAGCACCAGGGACATCGAGAACAGCGAGAGGCCGAACGCGACCGACGCGAGGTTGGTGAACAGGACCTGCGCGCGTGCGCTGGTCCGCAGGTCGACCAGGGGCTCTGCGGTGCGCAGCTCCCACCAGCCCCACACGAGCAGCACGACGATCGCCGCGGCCAGCAGGCCGAGGGTGCGGCCGCTGGTCCAGCCCCAGGTGCCGCCCTTGGAGATCCCGAGCAGCAGGCAGACCAGAGCGGCCGAGAGCCCGGCCGCGCCCGCGGTGTCGAAGCGTCCGCCGCTGCGCACCGCGGACTCGGGCACGAGCCTCACCACAAGGACGGCGGCGAGGACGCCGAGCATGGCCCCCGTCCAGAACAGCACGTGCCAGTCGGCATGGTCGGCGATGAAGGCTGCGGTCGGCAGGCCCAGCGCGCCACCCACCCCCAACGAGGCGCTCATCGTCGCGGTGGCCGCGCCGAGCCGGTCGGTGGGCAGCTCGTCGCGCATGATGCTGATCCCGAGCGGGATCACGCCGGCCGACAGGCCCTGCACGATCCGGCCGACAACCATCGGTGCCAGCGTGCTGCTGAGGGCGGCGATGGTCGATCCGGCCACCAGCAGCAGCAGGCTGATCAGGAGCATGCGTCGCTTGCCGTACATATCCCCCAGCCGTCCCACCACCGGGGTCGCGACGGCGGCGGCGAGCAGCGTGGCGGTGATCACCCAGGTGGCGTTCGACGCCGTGGTATCCAGCAGGTTCGGCAGCTCGGGGATCAGGGGGATCACCAGGGTCTGCATCAGGGCGACCACGATCCCGGCGAAGGCCAGCACGGTCACGATGATGTTCGTCCGCGGTGGCGCGGGCATCGCTCGGCGGTCGGTGGAGCGGGACAGGGTGTCGGGCACGGCAAGGCCTCCGTAAGGCGGGGAGATGAGCGGTCTTCGATAATTTAAGTCAGGCGCTTGACTTAGTCAAGGTCGTCGGCTTGACTGCTCATGTGGCGACGAGCGAAGAGGAGGACAAGATGACACCCATGGCAGCCAAGACCGTCCGCGCCGAACATGTCGGCGAGACCCGAGAACGCATCCTCGCCGCAGCCGAACGGCTGTTCGCCGAGCGCGGGGTCTACGCGGTGTCCAACCGCCAGGTCAGCGAGGCTGCCGGGCAGGGCAACAACGCCGCCGTCGGCTACCACTTCGGGACGAAGATCGACCTGGTGCGGGCGATCGCCCTCAAGCACACTGCGGCGGTCGAGGAGGTTCGCGCCCGGATGGTTGCCGAGCTTAGGGACTCTCCGCAGATCGCGGACTGGGCGTCCTGCATGGTTCGGCCCACCATCGACCACCTCGAGGCCCTGGGCAGCCCCAGCTGGTACGCGCGGTTCATCGCGCAGGTCATGACGGACCCCGCACTCCAGGACGTCATCGCCGACCAGGCCGACGCCTCCCCGGCCCTGCTGGAAACCATCGAGGGATTCACCAACTGCCTGCCCGAGCTGCCGGCCGACGTGCAGGCCGAGCGCGCGGTCATGTCCCGCCAGCTGATCATCCACATGAGCGCCGAACGGGAACGTGCGCTCGCCGCACACCTGCCCACGCCCCGCTCGAGCTGGCACGACGCGGCCACCGGCCTGATCGACGTGCTCGTCGCCCTCTGGCAGGCGCCGGTCACTCCCCGCGGCTGACGCGCGAGGTACTCCCCCGCCTGCCCCAGCTGAATCCACCACCAAGAGCGTGCTCGGTCTGTGAACCGAGCCGGCGCTTCAACGCGCCCGGAAAGCCACGCCACCCCCAAAGAAAAGGCACCTCATGCAGATCGCTGTTGACCAGGAGAAATGCTGTAGCGCAGGCACGTGCGTCATGCTCGCCCCGGACGTCTTCGACCAGCGGGACGACGACGGAATCGTGCTCCTGCTGGATGCGAAGCCCCCGGCGGAGCTGCACGCGGCGGTCCGGGAGGCGGCCGACCTCTGCCCCGCCGCCGCGATCTACCTGACGGAGGACACATGACCCCCCCGCCAGCGTCCTGGTGGTCGGGTCCTCCGCCGCCGGGCTGGCTACCGCCGAAGCGCTGCGCCGCCAGGGTTACCAGGGCACGCTCACCCTGCTTGGTGGCGAGCCCCACCTGCCCTACGACCGGCCGCCGCTGTCCAAGCAGGTCCTCGCCGGTACCTGGGAGCCGGACCGAACCCAGCTGAGGCCGACGGCGGCGTTGGATGCGCTGAATGCCGAGTTCATCCAGGATGACCGCGCAACGGGTCTTGACCTGCCGACCCGCACCATACGCACCGCGTCCGGGCGGGCCCTGCACGCCGAGGCGATCGTCGTCGCCACCGGGGTGGCGCCCCGGCGGCTCTCCGGTCAGGACGAGCTGAGCGGTGTGCACGTGCTGCGCACCCTCGCCGACGCGTCGGCGCTCCGGACCGACCTGCTCACCTGCCGGCGGCTCGTCGTCGTCGGGGAGGGCGTGCTGGGGTCGGAGATCGCGGCCACCGCGCGCGGCATGGGCGTGCAGGTCACCATGGCGGGACCGCAGACGGCACCGATGGCGACCCAGTTCGGCCCCGCGATGGCCAGCCTGCTGGGCAACCTGCACCTGGAGCGGGGCGTGGTCCTGCGGCTGGGAACCGGCGTCGACGGGCTGGTCGGGCGCGACGGCCGGGTCAGCGGCGTGCGCCTGGCGAGCGGCGAGGTGCTCCCCGCCGACGTCGTCGTGGTGGCCATCGGGTCCATCCCGGCCACGGCGTGGCTGGCCGACAGCGGACTCGAGATCCAGAACGGACTGGTCTGCGACTCCCGTTGCCGGGCCGGCGACGGCATCTACGGGGTCGGCGACGTGGCGCGCTGGCAGCACCAGACCCTCGATGTCCTGATGCGGCTGGAGAACCGGACCAACGCCACGGAGCAGGCCGCCGCGGTAGCGGCCAACATCCTCGGTGCCGAGCTGCCGTACTGCCCCGTGCCCTACTTCTGGACCGACCAGTTCGACGCCAAGATCCAGGCGCACGGGGTGCTGCCCGCCGGCGCCGAGATGACGGTCGTGGAGGGTGACGCCGCCGCGCGCCGCTTCGTTGCCCTGTTCCACCGGGGCGGCCGCGTCACCGGCGTCATCGGCTGGAACATGCCCAAGCAGACCCGCCAGCACCGCCAGGAAGTGGTCGACGCGCTGGCTCCCCTGGCGCCCGCCCACGCGTAGCCGTCGCCCCCCCCCCGCGAGCGTCCCCCTCAGTCCGAAATGAGAAAACCATGACCCACAGCACCCTGAATCCCGCCGGAACGACCCCGCCCGAGCTCGTGGAGTTCCCGATGCCGAGGGCGAGCGGCTGCCCGTTCGACCCGCCACCGGCGCTCTACGCCGAGCAGAAGAAGGGCCCGATCACCAAGGTCGCACTGTGGAACGGCGGCACGCCGTGGGTGGTGACCCACCACGCCGAGCAGAAGGCCGTGCTCTCCCACCCGGCGGTCAGCGCCGACATCAGCCGTCCCGGGTACCCGCTCCAGGCCCCGTTCAACGGCGGGACGCTGAGCTTCATCCTGATGGACGACCCCGAGCACGCCCGACTGCGGCGGATGGTGACCGCGCCGTTCGCCATCAAGCGGGTGGAGGCCATGCGACCCGCCGTCCAGAAGATCGTGGACGACGCGATCGACGCCATGCTGGCCGGCCCGAACCCCGTCGACCTGGTGGAAGCGTTCGCGCTGCCCATCCCCTCCCTGGTGATCTCCGACCTGCTCGGAGTTCCCTACGAGGACCACGGCTTCTTCCAGGACAACAGC
Organism: Pengzhenrongella sp.; assembly: GCF_036565025.1. NCBI lineage: Bacteria > Bacillati > Actinomycetota > Actinomycetes > Micrococcales > Pengzhenrongella > Pengzhenrongella sp. Next base: position 26,565 of record NZ_DATCNW010000010.1, on the reverse strand, counting down.
AAGACCATCGTCAGGCGCGACGCGACCGCCGAGGAAGGGGCTGCCGCCTTCGCGAACCTGGCCGCCTACCTGGACGGCCTGATGGGCCAGAAGATGGAGAACCCGGGCGACGACCTGCTGTCCGGGCTGGTCGAGCGGGTCAAGTCCGGCGAGCTGGCTCGAAGCGACGCGGCCCAGATGGGCGTGCTGCTGCTCATCGCGGGCCACGAGACCACCGCCAACATGATCGCGCTCGGCACCCTCGCCCTGCTCGAGCACCCCGAACAGCTCGACCTGCTGCGCGACACCGACGACCCCGCGCTGGTCGCCTCCGCGGTCAACGAGCTGCTGCGCTATCTCAACATCACGCACAGCGGACGACGCCGGGTGGCACTGGAGGACTTCGAGATCGCCGGGATCACGATCCGCGCCGGCGACGGGATCATCATTCCCAACGACATCGCCAACCGCGACCCCGCCGTCTTCCCCGAGCCCGACGAGCTCGACATCGCGCGCGACGCCAAGCGCCACGTCGCGTTCGGCTTCGGCCCGCACCAGTGCCTCGGCCAGCCGCTGGCCCGCCTGGAGCTGCAGGTCGTCTACAGCACGCTCTACCGCCGCATCCCCAGCCTGCGCCTGGCCACCGACCTCGAGAACATCCCGTTCAAGAGCGACGGGTCCGTGTACGGCGTCTACGAGCTTCCTGTCACCTGGTGATTTGGCAGGTACTGCATTTGCAGTACGGCAATGATCGCGTTTGGACGACGACCGGCGTCGTGGCAGCGATCACAATGAATGTGTCCACTACTCTTTCCCTTGTCTTTTGAGAAACATCATGAAACTGCTCTCTTCGCGACCGGCGATGTGGTCCTTGTTCCTGTTCAACCTCGCCGTGGCCGTGGCCGCCGCGCTTTTCCTGGACGGTCCGACGGGGCTCGCGACCGCCGTCTGTATGGGGGCCGTCTCGCTCGTGGCCGGATCGGCTCTCCTGCTTCGTCAGGGGCAGCGCGCATGACCGGCCCGGTGTCCACCATGAAGTCCGTCAGCACCGGCACCCCCGGCAAGGTGGCCGTCCAGGAGATCGAGCGCCCGAAGGCGGGCCCCGAGGACGTTGTGGTCCGCATCCGCGCCTGCGGGATCTGTGGCACCGACACCTTCTTCGTCGCGGCCGGCGGCATGCCGGTCTCGGCCGAGGAGCGCCCAACCGTGGCCCTGGGCCACGAACCGGCCGGTGAGGTGGTCGAGGTGGGTCACGCGGTGACGGACATCGCCGTCGGTGACCATGTGGTGATCAATCCGATGACTGCGCCGTCCGGGTTGATCGGCACCGGCGGCCCCTTGGGCGGGATGCGGGAATACCTGCTCGTCGAGCAGGCCGTCCTGGGCCGGACGTTGCAGAAGGTGGCCGCCCAGGTGCCGTTCGACGTGGCCGCCCTCAACGAGCCGATGGCGGTGGCCCGCCACGGCGTGAACCGATCCGAAGCTGGCCCCGGCGACAAGGCCGTGGTCTTCGGCGCGGGCCCGATCGGGCTGGGTGCGGCGATCTGGCTGAAGCTGCGCGGTGCGCATGTGGTGGTGGTCGACATCGTGCCCGAGAAGCTGGAGAAGGCGCTGAGCGTCAGCGCGGACGCGGTGATCAACTCCTCGATCGAGGACGTGCACCAGCGCCTGACCGAGCTGCACGGCGTCGCGACCAACGCGCTCGGGGCGCCGCGGGCCGGGACCGACATCTATCTCGATGCCGCCGGCGCGCCCCAGGTCATCGACACGACCGTGGCCTGCGCGAAATGGGGCGCCAGGCTGGTCATCGTCGCCGTGCACAAGAAGCCGGTGGACATCTCCGGCATCCTGCGCAGCGAGCTGACCATCCTCGGCTCGATGGGTTACCCCACCGAACTGTTCGAGGTCACCCCCGACCTCGCCGACCACTGGGAGCGCTTCGCAAAGATCATCAGCCACCGCGTCCCGTTCACCGAGGTGCAGCATGCCTTCGACCTGGCGCTCACCCCCGGCGCGGCGGACAAGGTCGTCGTCACGTTTCCTGATCAAGCCGCCGGTTGATCGTCCGTCGCCGGCCGTAGCCGTTCGGCCGCGGTGAGGCCGGGGTCCACCCACGTTCGTGGCCCCGGCCTCGTCGGGCGAATTGGGTGGATCTCGGCCGATTTGGTAACCGGCCGCGTCACGTGTTCGATGACGTCATGAACCTCCCGTTCGGATGCGACCGGTGGTAGTGCCAGGGCCCGGACGCCCGCCGCTAGGCACCTGGCTCGCCTACCGGCTGCTGGACCGGCGGATCCCGGTGGCCTACCGGGCGTGGGCGCGCGCCGACATCGACGGGTTCTGGTTCCGACTGCGGACCTGGTTCCTGCTCATGCTCCCGCCGTACGTGGCTCTGACCGCGCTTGCGGTCCTCTTCCTGTCGCTCCGGTGGTTTCAAGTGCTGCCGTTGCTGGGCTACGCCCTCATGGGCCTGTTCTTCAACAGCCGGCACGCCGCCCGGATCAAGCACGTCGTGCCGCACAAGGGCGAGCAGCCTCGCGACGGGGATCTCATCGAGCGGAACGCTCCCCGCACCCGGCTGATGGCCTCCTCGGCGCTCCGGTATACCGTTCCGCTCCTCGTCCTCGTCGTCGCGACGTCGGTCGTGACCACCCTGTTCGCGCCTCATGCGCTCCACCTCGTCGGGCCGCGCCCGGGGCACGGTTCAGCGCTCGTCGTAGTCCCCGCGGGCGGCTGGGCCCGTATAGGCGCCACCGTCGGGCTCGCCGTCGCGCTCGCCGCGGGACTGCTTGCCGCGGCCCGCGCACGACGACGATTCGACCAGCCGAACACGCGCGTCAACCAGCCCCATCGGGTCATGCGCGTGGCCTCGGCGCGGGGCAAGGTGATCGTGCTCGTGGCAACCGCGGCCGTGGCCGCGCTCGCCTGGTCCGAGCTCGCGGGGATCGTGCTGGAGCCCGGCGTCGTGCTGGGCATGGTCGCGCTGCTCCTGCTCCCCGGAGCCCTGGTCGCGCGCACGACGACGGGCCGCCCCGACGGCGCCGAACTCACCATCGCCGACGCGTGGTGGATCGCGCTCACCGGCCTGCGACCCAGCATCGACCGCCCGATCAGCGTGCTCGAGCCGTTCTCGCCCCCGCCACCCCCGGCCGTGGCCGACTCGTAGCCGTCGAGCGCGTCCGCAGGCCAAGAATCGGAAGAATCTGAGCGCCGCACGCACACATCCTTCCGAAACCTGAGGCCCACAATTCCGCCGCAGCAGCGGTCGTTGCCGTCGGCTCCGAAGACTCGGAAGAAATGGCTCGCGTCGCGCACACATTCTTCCGAAAACCGGGATGAGGCCAGGAATCGGAAGAAATGGCTCGCGTCGCGCACACATTCTTCCGAATCCTGGCTCCGGGTGGAAGGTCGCGTCAGGCTGGGGCTGGGGTTCGGCCTAGGGCTGCCAGGTCGGCGAAGAAGTTCGGGTAGGTCTTGGCGACGCAGCCGGGGTCGGACAGCTCGATCCCCGGGGTGCGCAGGCCGAGGAGCGCCAGGCTCATCGCCATCCGGTGGTCCTGCCAGGTGTCGAACCTGGTCGGGGTCAACCTCGCCCTGATCAAACGGTACTTCGGCTCGAAGGAAGGCCTGTTCAAAGCGGCCCTGGCCGCCACGCCCCGATTCCTCGGAGGAACGCAGGAGTTCCCCCGGGACCGTGCCGGACTTGCGGAGGCGCTCAGCCACCAGCTCTCGGCCGGCGCCTGGCCGGAGCTCGGCGAGCACCCGGTGCTGATGTTGTTGCGCGTCTCGGGCGACGAGAAGGTGGACGGCCTGCGCCGCGCGGCCCTGGAGGACTTCAGCCGGCAGGTGCTCGAAGCCTCGGGCATGGCGCAGGACGTCGACGAACGCCTGCTGAGGGCGCAGCTCGTGGTCGCGCTCGGCGTCGGGGTGGCCGTCGTCCGATCCGCCGTCGGGCTGCAGCCCCTGCGCGACGCGACCTCCGACGATCTGATCGGCCCGCTCCGCGACGTCGTCGACAGCCTGCTCGCGCCGCCGCGCTGATCGCTACCGGAGGCTGCGCCACTCCTCGGCGAGCAGCGCATACTCCAGGCCATCGAGCTAGGCGCCGGAGCGATGCAGCGAATCGCGAACGGTGTGCGCCTCCCGGCGCATCCCGACCCGCTCCATCAGGCGCCACGACGGCTCGTTGTCCGCGAAGCAGCCGGCCGTCACGCGGCGCAGGCCGAGGTCCTCGAAACAGATCCGGATCAGCTCCCGGACCGCCTCGGTCGCGTACCCGCGGCCCGCGTGGTCCGGGTGCAGGGTCCAGCCGAGCTCCGCCTGCACGCCACGCGCCTGGTCGGCGACCTCGGCCTGGGACCAGGCGTCCTGCACGGCGAGCATCAGGTCGCCGATGACCTCACCGTCGAGCTCGACGACCAGCGTCTTGGCCAGCCGGTCCGGCTGCTCGAACGAGGCGCGGAACTCCTCCAGGGTGGCCGGTGCCCGGGTGATCCAGCGGCCCACGCTCTCCAGCCCGCGGAACCGCCACGTCGGGGCGACGTCCGACGGCGTCGCGGCTCGCAGCGAGAGACGTGCGGTTCGCACCGGCCAGGCAACGACGTCGAGCGGTGCAGTCACGGGCACATTGTGGCAGCCGACGTCTGCCGCACCGCGATCGGGGCACACCGGGGTCAGCTCGCCGGCCCGGCCGGATCGAGCTGTGCCTCCAAGGCCCGCAGGTCGGCACGAAGGCCCGAGACGTGCGCCCGTTCTGCGGTCGCCGAGGCCTCGTCTGCGTGCAGGGCGGTCGCCCGCGCGGGCAACGCGGCCTCGTCACGCGCCAGCAGCGCCGCAGCCGCGGCAAGGGTCGTCTCGGCCTGAGCCATCGGCAGCCTCGTGCCGTCCGACCACACGATCGACAGTTGTGTGCTCGCGCGCTGGCTCGGCGGCATCGCCGCTATCTCAGCGGCCTCGGTCTGGTAGGACTGCCGGTCCCTGCCGGCCGCGCTGACGTCCGCGTCGTACTGCGCATGGCGCTGCGCGTTCTTGGCCTCCCGGGGGCCGAGCACCCGCAACGCCGCCGTGATTTCGGCGCCCTTGGCCTCGAACAACGCCTCTGCGCCCGTGTGCACCGCGACGAGCGCGGCTCGCTCGGAGATGACGCGCGCATAGGCCGCCTCGAGCTGCGGGGCCAGGCCACCGGCACGCCAGAGCGTCGTACCGACGTACGCGAACAATTCCGTCGGGCGGCTCTCCGGATGCGTACCGACCGATGCCGAGATCCGTCCGCGGATCGGGTCATCGGGCGCGAGGGACACGATCTCGGCCTCGAGGAGCGGAGTCAGCCGGGCCTGCTCGGCCGCGCTCATGCGCGCCCACGCGGCGTGCAGCATCTCGTGGGCGGCGGCCTCCACGACGAACCCGCGCAGGCGCGGGTCGGCCGGCTCGTACAGCACGATCGAGTTCGCGCGCTCCCGGAAGCAGCCGACGGCGCCGCTGCCAGAGGTTGCGCGTTGGCTGTCGACACACTTGCCGGCGAACGCCTTCACGCCCAGGACCTGCGGGCGGGTGCCGTAGAACAGGTTCCGGCCCTCGTCGGTGAGGTGAGCCTTGTCCGCGAGCTCGACGACCTCAGCAGACGGCGCCGGAGCCAGCCGCGTCTCGATCGAAGACAGGACGTAGTGCGGTACCCCGGGTCCGCCGGTGCCGATCCACGAGGCGCCGCCCAACGTGGCGAGCACGATGATGGTGACGACTACCGAGGCCCGGCGCCGCCGAGGTCTGCGGGCCGGCGCGGCTCTCGACCCCGCCGGCTCGCTGCGAACGCCTGCTGCCTGCTCGACGACCCATTGGGGCACGCGACCCGTGGCAGAGCGCGGAAGGTCGTCGGGAGAAATGGGCACACGTCAGAATGCCTCAGATCCTCCCGACGCGATGCCTCGATTCCTGGGAAAGCGCGCCGGCTCACCGCGGGACGCGCGAGATGACCAGCGCGGCCCGTGCCTCGAGGTGCAGGTAGCCATCTCGGGTGCGGTCGGCGACGGCGTCCCAGTAGGCGGCGAACATGCGCTCGCGCACCGGCTCCGGCTGGGCCAGGTAGAGCGCGCCGATGACGGCGATCCCACTGGCCGGGCCCTGCCAGAAGTCGAGCGGGTCGATCATCAGGGTCCACGCCACGGTTCCGGCGAACTCGACCGTGAGTTCGCACGACGAGTGCAGCCCGGCGAGTCCCTCGACGCTGCGTTCGAAGTCGTCGGCCGGCCCGAGGCGGTTCGGCGGCGGCGCGATCGCGCCGCTCGCGGCGACGACCTGCTGCCACAGCTCGCTGAGCGGGCTCGGGCCGCTGGGCCAGATGGTCGTCGCGATCACGCCGTCGCCGACGACGACGCGGCCCAGCGCGCCGAGGACCTCTCTCGGCTTCGCGACGTGGTTGATCACGAAGTTCGCCGCCGCGGCGTCGAAGCTGTCCTCGGCGAACGGCAGCTCGGGCGCCTCGGCGACCGTCCAGGTGACCCCGAGGTCGGGCGCCCTGCGCTCGGCGATGGCCAGCATGTCGGGTTCCCGGTCGACGGCGGTCACGGCGAACCCCCGACGCTGCGCCTCGGTGCTCAGCCGTCCGGTACCTGCGCCCAGGTCCAGCAGGCTGCCGACCCCGGAGAGCCGTTCGACCCGGTCGAGCACCTCACCGACCGCGCCCTGGCAGAGCCGGGCAAAGCCCATGTCGTATGCGGCCGCTGCCGCGCCGCTCCAGGCCGACGACTTCACCTCGCTCACGCTCACGTACGCCAACTCCCGCTCGTCGTTTCGATTCCCGAACCACCCGGCACCACCGCGCCCGAGGTGCCGACCTTATGACGCGGGTGAGTCCCGGGGCCCCACCCGCGTCACCCGCTACGGGGCGGGCGCCCGGTGGGTCAGGCCTTGTCGAACTTCGTGACCGCTGAGCGCCACTGACCGGGGGCGTACACCGCGATCGTCGGGTTGGCGGATCCGTTCCAACGGCCGAGCACCTCGAGGTGCCCGTCGTTCACCGTGATGACGTCACCGTCCTCGTAGTTCTTGTAGTCGCTCGCGTTGATCCTGACCTTCGCCGCCATGGCTGCACCCTTTGCCTGATTCGAGAACCTTGCGTCCTCGCAGCACGCACCGTACCCGCGCACGTGTCCGCACGGTGCACGCCCTGCGTCGCTGACCTGCGCAGCGACTCAGGCTCGCGGGCGCAGCCGGAGGTTGGGCAGCTCGGGGGCGGGCAGCGGTGGGCCGTCGTATCCCTCGACCCGGCCGAACCGCTCGTCGATACCGGCGCCGCCGGCGGCCGACCGATCCGGCCCCGCAGCCCGACCACCGGGCGCCCGGACCTCCGCCTGCCATTGCGCGCGTGCGGCGACGATCTCGTCGTGGCTGCGCGCGACGAAGTTCCACCACATGACGATCTCCTCCCCGAACGGGGCGCCGCCGATCAGGAGCAGCAGCGCGTCGTCGTCCGGCCCGTCGGCATCGAGGGCGATCTCGGTGTGTCCGAGGGGCAGGAAGGCCAGCGACGACGGCGCGACGGGCTCGCCCTCGATCCGGACCGAGCCGGCGACCACGAGCACCGCGTGCTCGAACGCCGGGTCGACCGGCAGGACCGCGCGGCCACCCCGCGGGAGGTCGATCTGCGCGCCGACGAGGGGGCTGTGCACGGTGGCCGGCGAACGAGTCCCGGCCAGCTCGCCGACGAGCACCCGCACGCGGGCGGCGCCGACGTCGAGCACGGGCAGGTCGCCATAGTGCGCGAACTCGGGCGGGCGGTGCCGGAGCTCGCCCGGCAATGCGATCCAGAGCTGGACGCCGTGCAGGCGCGGCGGGCGCTCGACCGGAGACTGCTCGGAGTGCGCGATCCCGCGCCCGGCCGTCATGAGGTTGAGCTCGCCGGGGCGGATCGTGGCGACCGAGCCGACGCTGTCGCGGTGCAGCACCTCGCCCTCGAACAGCCAGCTCACGGTCTGCAGGCCGGTGTGGGGGTGCGGCGGCACCTGCATGCCGGCCGACGCCGCGACGTCGTCGGGCCCGTACAGGTCGAGGAAGCACCACGCCCCGACGAGGCTGCGCGCTCGTTGGGGCAGCGTGCGGCGCACATTCATCGCGCGGGGGCCACCGAGCGGGACGTCGCGCGGCTCAAGGATCTGCAGGTCACCGGGCCTGTCGGGCGCGGCGGCGCCACCCGGGGTGCAGATGCGCTCGGCCGGTCGCACCTCGAGGTTGCTCAACGTTCGCCCTTCGGTTCGCGTGTCGGTTACGGAGCACCCTTATCACACCCGTACCCTTGGTCACAGCGAAGGCCCCTCGGAACAACAGTCCGAGGGGCCTTGCTGTGACCGCGAGTCTCGCGAACCGGTTGCCCGGCGCAGTCTGACGCCGCTCCAACGGTGCGGCCAGGATCCGACACTCGGTCTCCCGAGCCCCCTCACCTGCCTCGATCAAACCTTCCGGTCCGTACAGATTCCTGCGTCGTCATCCGCAGCTCTCCGGGTTTCCCCATCGAGTTGATCTGCCGTTCTCCGGTCGGTACCTGTCTCCCGACTCCCGTCCCGATCTCCAGGTTGCCCTGTCCAACAGTGCGGGCCGTTGAGGCCGATACCAAGTTTCTAGTCCTCCTTGCGAGCCCTCCGCAAGGGTTTCGCGACCGGACTTTTCGGACATCGGGCGCCCACAGGTTCATCCACAGCTGTGCATGCGTGCGTCCACCGGCATGCACAGGGTGGTGGACAAAATTTGTGGATAGTTCACCCCCCGTACACCCCGTCCGACGCCGCCCCGTGGTGAGCCCCAGAAGGCCGCCCGCGCCGCTCTGGGGCTATCTGTGCAGGTGGGAGCCACCGAACGGGATTTCGACGGCCTGTGCGGCCCCGGCGGGCGCGGGCGCGGTCTCGCCGATCCACAATCCGCCACCCGCGCCTGTGGATAACTTCAGCCTGCACAACCCGGTTCTGCGAGCTTCCCGCCGTGCTGCGTAGTCCCGCAGTTCGTGTCACCGGGCTCAGCTCGGAGCACCGGCGGGAGGGTTTCGGGCTCAGGCGCCCACGTCGTGGAGGTGGTGGACGACGTCGTGCAGGTAGTACTGGCCCAGGGTGCGGACCGTGAAGACCGATCCGTTGGAGCGCCGGCCCGGACGCTCGAGCTGGTCCGGGCGGACGGCGTCGAAGCGGTCCGCGAGAGCGGTCGCGGCGCGCGCGAGAGCCTCGGCGACCGGCATCGGCTCCAGCGTCGCGTAGGCGTTCTCGATCGCGGCCGCGTCCTGGTCCCAGTCCGCGAACAGCGGGTTGTCCGTCTCGAGCATCGCGTCCAGGCGCTCGGCGAAGATCCGGTTCACGTCGCGGACGTGCGCGCCGTACTCCAGGACCGACCAGGTCGTGGGATTCGGCCGCTCGCGGGCGTCCGCGCGGCCCAGCGCACTGCGCCAGCGCGGGATCTGCCCGCGCACGATCGCACCGAACCTCGAGGGCACGACGTCGGACGCGACGAACCTGCACTCGGGGCACGGCCGGGTCAGGACCCAGGTCCAGTCCTTGGAATCGGGCTCGATCGCGTCGGAATTCATCCCATCACCCTAACCAGCGCACAGATAGTCAGACCTCTCTCAACCTCCCAACGCCACAACGTCCGAGCGTTGACGTCCTATAGGACGTCAACGCTCGGACGTTGTGACTTCAGATCGCGAGGAACCTCAGAGCGCGCCCATGGCGTCCAGCGCGTACCACTCGCGGTCCGTGAACAGCCGTGACCGGGTGAGGAACCGCAGGCCCTCGGGCGCCTCGAGCGAGAACCCGGCCCCCCGACCAGGCACGACGTCGATCGTCAGGTGCGTGTGCTTCCAGTACGCGTACTGGCTGCGGGACATCCAGACCGGCACGGTGAAGCCGCCGTCGGCCGGGTCGAGATCGACGCCGGCCGGGTCCTGCGCCGCCGTGCCGGACCCGGCGACCCCGGACCGCGCCGAGGGCGCGATCACGAGGTCGCCGAGGTGCACGTCGGCGTCGCCGGTCAGGAACTCCCCGGCCGGGTAACACATCGGCGACGACCCGTCGCAGCAGCCACCGGACTGGTGGAACATCAGCGGCCCGTGCGTCGCCCGCAGCGTGCGCAGGAGCCGACCCGCGGCGGCCGTCAGGGCCACCCGGGCCACCGGCACTCCGCCCGTCACCCTACGACCCGCGATACCAACCGTTGGCTGCGTCATGGTCAGTACTTGATGACGACGCGGCCGTCGATCTTGCCGTGCTTCATCTCGTCGAAGACGGTGTTGATCTCGTCCAGCCGGCGGGTGGAGACCGTGGGCTTGATGACGCCGCGGGAGTAGAACTCCATCGACTCGGCCATGTCCTGGCGGGTACCGACGATGGAACCGCGGACCGTGAGCCCCTTGAGCACGAGCTCGAAGATCGACGCCGGGAACTCCCCCGGCGGCAGGCCGTTGAAGACGATGGTGCCGCCGCGACGGGCCATGCCGATCGCCTGACCGAACGCAGAGGGGTGCACGGCGGTGACGAGCACGCCGCTCGCGCCGCCGCCGGTGGCCTTCTGGACCGCCGCGGCCGGGTCCTCGTTCATCGCGTTGATGACAATCTCGGCGCCGTGCTTCTTCGCGAGGGTGAGCTTGTCGTGCGCGACGTCGACCGCGATGACGCGCATGCCCATCGCCTTGGCGTACTGCACGGCGATGTGGCCGAGGCCACCGATGCCGGAGATGACGCACCACTGGCCGGGGCGGGCCTCGGTCATCTTCAGGCCCTTGTAGACCGTGACGCCGGCGCAGAGGATCGGCGAGATCTCGACGGGGTCAGAGCCCTCGGGGATCTTCACCGCGAACCGCGCGTCGACCAGCATGTACTGCCCGAAGGAACCGTCGACGCTGTAGCCGCCGTTGACCTGGTTCTCGCACAGCGTCTCCCAGCTGGTGCGGCAGAAGCGGCAGTCGCCGCACGCCGACCAGAGCCAGGCGCTGCCGACCAGGTCACCGATCTTGAGGCCCTCGGCGTGCTCGCCGAGCGCGACGACCTCGCCGACGCCCTCGTGGCCCGGGATGAACGGCGGCGACGGCTTGACCGGCCAGTCGCCCGTGGCGGCGTGCAGGTCGGTGTGACAGACACCGGAGGTGATGAGCTTGACGAGCGCCTGACCCTTGCCGGGCGTGGGGATCTCGACGTCCTTGACGACGAGGTCCTTGCCGAACTCGGTGACTACAGCTGCTTTCATGGTCGTCATCGTTGACTGCCTTTCATAGCTGTGGTGCGTGAATCGTGCCGTGAATGTGTCCGTGCGGAATGTGGGCGGACTGGATCCGCGGATGGGAACCGCCGGGCACGGCAGTGGAGAGGTCCTGCCGTGCCCGGCGGTTCATGGGGCCCTTGTTCGGCCCCGGGGAGATCTTTAGAAGAAGCCGTCGGCGTTCGGGGAGTACGAGACCAGCAGGTTCTTGGTCTGCTGGTAGTGGTCGAGCATCATCTTGTGGTTCTCGCGGCCGATGCCCGAGCCCTTGTAGCCACCGAACGCGGCGGCGGCGGGGTACGCGTGGTAGCAGTTCGTCCACACGCGACCGGCCTGGATCGCGCGGCCCGCGCGGTAGGAGGTCATGGACTCGCGGGACCACACGCCTGCCCCGAGCCCGTAGAGGGTGTCGTTGGCGATGTCGATCGCGTCGTCGAAGTCGTCGAAGGTCGTCACGGCGAGGACCGGACCGAAGATCTCCTCCTGGAAGATCCGCATCGAGTTCTTGCCCTCGAAGATCGTCGGCTGCATGTAGTAGCCGCCGGCCAGGTCGCCCTCGAGGATGGTGCGCTCGCCACCGATGAGCAGCTTGGCGCCCTCGGCCTTGCCGATCTCGACGTAGCTGAGGATCTTCTCGAGCTGGTCGTTCGACGACTGCGCACCGATCATCGTCTCGGTGTCCAGCGGGTTGCCCTGCTTGATCTTCCGGACGCGGTCCAGGGCGTCGGGCAGGAACTTCTCGTAGATGGACGCGGCGACGAGCGCGCGGGACGGGGCCGTGCAGACCTCGCCCTGGTTGAGCGCGAACATCGCGAAGCCCTCGAGCGCCTTGTCGTAGTAGGCGTCGTCGGCGCGCGAGATGTCGTCGAAGAAGATGTTCGGGCTCTTGCCGCCGAGCTCGAGGGTGACCGGGATGAGGTTCTGGCTGGCGTACTGCATGATCAGCCGGCCGGTGGTGGTCTCGCCGGTGAATGCGATCTTGCGGATCCGCGGCGAGGACGCGAGCGGCTTGCCGGTCTCGACGCCGAAGCCGTTGACGACGTTGATGACGCCGGCGGGCAGGAGGTCCGCGAGGAGCTCCATGAGTATGAGGATCGACACCGGCGTCTGCTCGGCCGGCTTGAGAACGACGCAGTTTCCGGCAGCGAGGGCGGGCGCGAGCTTCCAGATCGCCATCAGCAGCGGGAAGTTCCAAGGAATGATCTGACCGACGACGCCCAGCGGCTCGTGGAAGTGGTACGCGATCGTGTCCTCGTCGATCTGCGAGATCGAGCCCTCCTCGGCGCGCAGCACCCCGGCGAAGTAGCGGAAGTGGTCGACGGCGAGGGGGAGGTCGGCCGCGAGGGTCTCGCGGACGGGCTTGCCGTTGTCCCACGTCTCGGCGACGGCGAGCATCTCGAGGTTGTCCTCGATGCGGTCGGCGACCTTGTTGAGGATCACCGAGCGCTGGGTGGCGGTCGTCTTGCCCCAGGTGCGGGCGGCGGCGTGCGCTGCGTCGAGCGCGGCGTCGATGTCGTTCGCGTCGCCGCGAGCAACCTCACAGTAGATCTGGCCGGTGACCGGCGTCGGGTTCTCGAAGTAGCGACCGGCGAGGGGGGCGACGTACTCGCCACCGATCCAGTGGTCGTAGCGCGGCCGAAAGGTCGCAAGGCTCCCGGGCTTGCCGGGTGCGGCGTACACAGTCATCTCAGGAACCTCCAGGCTGATGTGCTGGGAACCGCCGGGTTACGCGGTACCCAGGGACGCCGCATCGTCGCGACGGGCCACAACCGGGACGTTAGGCCTACGTACGTTGCGCGACCGTTGCAACGTTGCGGGGAGTTCTTTGGGACGTATGACCCTGGGCGTGACAGACCGATCACACCCGCGATCAGACCCGGCGGTCGGGGGCGAAGCGGTCAGCGCGGCAGCGGGCGAGGGCGCTGCGGGGCTCGGCCGGCGAGCGCCCGGCCGGCGAGCGCCGGACCGCGCACCCCGAGCTCGAGGTCGAGGACGTCCGCGTGCGCGCGGGCCCGGATCCAGCCCGGGGACCCCTCCGGGTGCAGGGTGAGCAGCCGCTGCCAGGCGTCCAGGTCGTCCGCGCCGGCGGCCCCGAGCGTCCAGGCCTCGAGCGCGCGCACGTCCCGGGTCCGGGCAAGGGCGGCGCGCAGCTCGGCGGCGAGCTGCTCGCGGAGCGCCTCGACGCCGGGCGCCTCCGACCGCGGCAGCACCGGGCCGCGGTACACCTCGACCGCGCCGGACACGTCACCGAGCGCGAGCAGCTCGCGCACCTCGTCCACGTCGGTCCGGATCGGTTCCGCGAGCCGGTACGGCCGCGAACCGCCGAGCAGGACGCCGACGACGCGCCGCAGCCGGGACATCTCGGCCCGCACGGTCACGTCCGACAGGGTCCCGGGGTGCAGCAGCGCGGCGAGCTCCTCGCCGGTCAGACCGGCCTGGTGCGTGCCGAGCAGGAGCAGCAGCTCGGCGTGCCGCAGCGTGAGGGCCTGCCGCTCGCCGTCGCGCACCAGCGTGCCCGACGACGTCCCGAGCACCTCGAGCAGGCCGGCCGGCGCGGCTCGCGGCTCGCGCTTCCGGGCGTCGGCCGAGGGCACCCAGAGGGCCGCGGCGGCGTCGTCGGGCACGGCGGACGAGGTGGGGCGACCGCGGCGGGTCGGGGCGCCGTCGTCGGCCCCGGAGAGCATGGCGCGCAGGGCGCGGACCGCGAGCTCGGACTCCATGGCGGCGACCGTGGCGCGCACCAGGGAGAGCATCTGCGGGGAGGCGGCAGGGTCGCGCCCGGTGATGTCGAGCGCGCCGAGCACGCGGCCGGTGACCGGGTCGTGCACGGGGGCGGCCGAGCAGCTCCAGGGCTGGACGGCCCGGGTGAAGTGCTCGGCGGCGAAGATCTGGATCTCGTGGTCGGTGGCCAGGGCGATGCCGGGCGCGTTGGTGCCGGCGTCCTGCTCGCTCCAGCTGGAGCCCTCGACGAAGCCGACCCGCTCGACGTCGCGGCGCACGGTGCGGTCGCCCTCGACCCACAGCAGGCGCCCGGAGGTGTCCGCGATGGCGACCAGCATGCCCTCGGAGCCGGCGGGTTCGATCAGCAGCCGGCGCACGATCGGCATCAGCGGCGCGAGCGCGTGCTCGCCGCGGAACGCGGCGAGGTCGGCTCCGGTCAGGTCGACGGGCGGGCGGGGGCGCTCGGGGTCGACGCCGCTCTTGCGGCTGCGCAGCCAGGAGTCCATCACCACGCGGCGCACCGCGGAGACCCTGCCCCGCGCCGTGCCCTTCTCCTCGGGCGGTGCGGAGCCGCCGTTCATGAACAGCTCGTGGGCGGCGTGCAGGCGTGAGGAGAGCTCGGCCGGGTCGACCCCGAGGGGCCACGCGACCCACGGGCTGACGGACTTCGTCATTCGAGCGGACTCCCCTCGACGTCGGCGTCGGTGTCGGGCAGGGCCAGCGCGGATCGAGGCGGCGGGCTCCCTTCGAAGGGTAACCCGCGGCGAGCCGCGTGACACCGCCGTTGGGTGCTGACAGATCGTGAGATGCTGTCAGAATGCCCAAGATCATCGGCGGGTCGCTGCGCGAGCACCGGGCGCAGACCCGCGAGAAGCTCTTCGCCGCACTCTGCTCTTTGATGGGCGAGCGGGGTTTCGACGCGATCAGCCTCGCCGACATCGCGGCCACCGCCGGGGTCGGGCGCACGTCCGTGTACAACCACTTCGCCGACAAGGAGCTGCTGCTCCTCGGCTACATCGCGCACGAGACGACGCTCTACCTCGACGCGCTCGGGGTCGCGCTGCACGGGATCGAGGACCCGGTCGAGCAGCTGCGGACCTATGTGCGCCAGCAGACGCAGGTCAAGCGGGTCTTCCACACGAATCCCGGCCCGGACCTGCGCACCGTGCTGTCCGTCGGTACGCAGCGACGCCTGCGCGAGCACATCGTCGGCGTCGAGACGATCCTGCGAAACATCCTCGCGGCGGGCATCGAGTCGGGGGCGTTCCCCGAGCAGGACATCAACACGACCGTGCCGCTGGTGCACGCCTGCCTGTCCGGCCGGGGCCTGCCCGACGACGAGCCCGCGCGCGAGCAAGCGATCGAGGCCACGGTCACGTTTGTCCTGCGCGCCGTCGGCGCCGAGGCCCCCGCCCTGGCCTGACGTGACGTCCGTCCGCGTCGTCGCGGCGACCTGCGGACCGCATCAGTTCCGTTCGTTCCGGACAAAATGGACCTCATGGGTCAGCGATCCGGCGGCCCACCCGAATCAACCAACCAACGCCCGCTGCCGACGAGCGGCCTGAGCCCAACTACGCGCAAGACACGGCTGCGCCGCCTCCCTACTCGGCACCGCAGTACGCAGCACCGCAATACGCAGCACCGCAGTACTCGGCGCCTACGGGTGCGATGCCTTAAGCGCCCCGATACCCCCCGGCCGCGACCTGACCGAACTCGAGCCTCGGCACCCTCGGGCGGCCGATCCCCGTCTGCCCCGCCCCTCACGAGGGTGGTTCAACCGTCGAGAGTGGGTTCAACCGTCGAGGGTGGCTCAACCGTGTAGCGGGAGGATGAGCCCCCTCGGGGCGCCGGGGAGAACGCGGACCGGGACACCCCAGTCCTGGGCGTTGAGGTGGCAGGCGGGGTACTCGATCGCGGGGTCGGAGTCACAGCTCGCGGCGTGCGCGGTCACGTGCAGCACGCCGTCGGTCGCATCCGGGTTGAACACCAGGTCGCGCGCCAGGTCGACGTCGTCGCCCGCGCCCGCGAGCAGCAGGTCGGGCGGAGTCGAGGAGACCTGGAGCCGGGTCGAGGGGCCGTAGCGGTCGTCGTACTTCTGCCCGGCGGCGGGCGTGAAGACGACGTCGAGGCGGAACGGTCCGGGTGCGACGTCGGTCACCGGGCGCTGCGTGCGGTGCGCGCCGGCGTCGAGGATCTCCCCCGCGACGTCCTTCGGGAGGCGGATCCGGGTGAGCCGGTGCGCGGCCGACTCGACCACCAGCAGCTCGACCCCGCTGGGCGCGTCCCCCTCGCGCGGCGCGAGGACGACGACGCCGCTCGGCTCGGCGAGGTCGCGCGCGAGGGTCGTCACCTGGCCGGGACTCCCGTCGGCGCCCGGCGCATAGCGGCGGATCGCGCCGTTGTAGGTGTCCGCGACGGCGATCGACCCGTCCGGCAGGACCGCGACCCCGAGCGGGTGCTGCAACAGCGCCTGACCGGCGGCTCCGTCCCGGAACCCGAACTCGAACAGCCCCGCCCCGACGGCGGTGCCGACGGTTCCGGCCGACCAGTTTTCGGAAGATTCTGTGCGAATTTCGCGCAGATCCTTCCCAAAACTCGCTGGGTCGAGGTCGAGATGGCGCAGGGCGGAGACCTCGGAGTCGGCGAGCCAGATCCGTCCGGCCGCGTCGACCGCGAGCCCGGAGGTCTGCGCGAGCCAGGCCTGGTCGGCGGGACCGTCGAGCAGGCCCTCGTTCATGGTCCCGGCAAGCCGGCGGATCGCGCCGCGCCGGACGTCGAGCGCCCACAGCGTGTGGTTGCCGGCCATCGCGACGACGAACGCGTCGGCGTCCGGCGACCAGACGACGTCCCAGGGCGAGGACAGCCGCACCGTCAGGGGGTCGAAGGACGCCGCGTGCACGTTGCCGGGGCTGCCATCACCGTCGTCGCCGTTGTCCGGGCCTCCGACGACGTAGGGCTCGCCGGTACCGGCGACGGTGGTGACCTGTCCGTCGGCGAGGCGGATCCCGCGCAGGGCGTGGTTGACGGTGTCGGCGACCAGCACGTCGAACCCGACCTCGGCGCGGAGCTTCGCGGGGACCAGCGCGAGGCCGTTCGGCTCGCTGAACCGGGCGTCGTGCGGACCGCCGTCGGCCAGGCCCCGTTCGCCCGAACCGATGCGCCGGACGAGGGTCTCGCCGTCCGGCGCGAGCTCCGCGAGGCTGTGGTGCCCGGCGTCGGCGACCAGGAAGGTCCCGCCGGGCAGCGCGATCGCCTTCGCCGGGAACCGCAGCGTGCCCGAGGTCGGCACGGGGGCGACGTACGGACCGTCGCCGCGGTGCAGGGTGCCGTTGGCCTCGTGCTCGGCGACGAGGTCGCGGACCAGGATCTCGAGGTTGTGCGCGTGTCCCTCGCCGGCCATCTGGGCGACGATGTAGCCCTCCGGGTCGATCACCACGAGCGTGGGCCAGGCCCGCGCGGTGTACGCGGACCAGGTCACGAGCTGCGGATCGTCGAGAACCGGGTGATGCACCTCGTACCGCTCGACGGCGGCCGCGAGGGCGACCGGATCGGCCTCGTGCGCGAACTTCGGCGAGTGCACCCCGACGATGACGAGCACGTCGCGGTGCTCGGCCTCGAGCTCGCGCAGCTCGTCCAGGACGTGCAGGCAGTTGATGCAGCAGAACGTCCAGAAATCCAGGATCACGATCTTGCCGCGCAGGTCAACGAGGGTCACGTCGCGCCCGCCGGTGTTCAGCCAGCCCCGGCCGACCAGCTCTGACGCGCGGACCTTGGGGAGCGAACCGGTGACTGCCACGAGGCAAGTCAACACGATGGCTCGGGCGGTCCATTCCCGGGCGGGCGCGTGACAGCCGACTGGAGGCCCGAGCGCGGTTCGGGCCGATGCCGGGCGGGTGCGCGGTGTGGCTAGCTCGCAGCCGCAGCCCTCGCCGCGGCTGCCCTGGCGGCAAGGGCGCCGAACTCCTCGACCCCGAAGGCCGTCCCGGCCAGTCCCCAGCCGCCCTCGGCGGCCTCGGTGAGGATCACCCACGTGCGGGCGGCCTGCGACTCGTCGCCGGAGATCCGGGTGACGATCTCGGTGATCTCCCTGGTGAGCTGCCGCTGGCCGTCCCGGTTGAGCGCCGCAGGAGGGGTGATGACCTGGACGCGCACCGTGCGCGCGGATGCGGAGTTCGCGGTGGAGATCGCCGACGGCGGCAACCGGTGGATGAACGCGGCCGTGTTGTCGAGGTGGAACGGCCCGGGGGTCGACACACCTTCGGCGCGGAGGACCGCGTGCGTGAGCTCGTTGCCGAGCCGGCTGTCCGCGTCGGCCGGGAACAGGTCTGCGGGTGCGTAGACGTCGATCATGGGCATCGGGAGGCTCCTCGCTCGCAACTATGATGGGATGCATAGACCGTAAACTATGACGACCGTCATGGTCAAGGAGATCAACACATGGTTGTGGGCAAGGTTCGAGCCCGAATGATCGAAGGCGCCGTGCAGCTCCTGGCCCAGCACGGGCTCCAAGCAACCTCGTTCTCCGAGGTCCTCCAGCTGACCAGAGCCCCCCGGGGGTCGATCTACCACCACTTCCCCCACGGCAAGGACCAGCTGATCGGCGCGGCCGTCGACCTCGCGGGGACGCGCGCGCTCGATCTGCTGGATCGGGTGGAGGGCTCCCCACCCGAGGAGGTGACGGAGTTCTTCCTGGGGATGTGGCGAGCCCTCCTCTCGCACACCCACTGTGGGGCTGGATGTTCCGTGCTCGCGGTCACGGTGGCGACAGACTCCCCGGACCTGCTGGCTCAGAGCGGCGCCGTGTTCCGCTCGTGGCGCGGGCGGCTTGCCGAGCTGCTCGAGCAGGGCGGCCTCACCGCGCACGAGGCGAAGCGGTTCGCCACGACTCTTGTCGCCGCGAGCGAGGGCGCGGTGGTTCTCAGCCGTGCGGAGCAGGACATGGAGGCGTTCGAGCTGGTCTCCGAGCAGCTGCTCGATCAGGTCCGGGCGATGGTCACGAGGTAGCCCAGCGCGTCAGCCCGCCGACCGGCGGGGTCAGGGGTCGCTGGAGGCGAGCGCAGGCGCGGCGTCGACGGGTGGGGTGCCGACGTCGGCGACGTCGCGCGGTTCGTAGTGCTCGCGAGTGAGGTCCGCCTGCCGGATCCGGTCGAGGCGGAACCACCGAATCGCCACGCGGTCGCGCGACCAGGCCACGAGGTACCAGCCGCGTTCGGTGCGCGCGAGCAGCACCGGCTCGACGGCGCGCTGGGTGACGCGGCCGGCGGCATCGCGGTAGCGGATCGCCAGGACGAGGTGCAGCAGCAGCGCCTGCTCGACGGCGCGCAGCACGCCGGGTTGGGCCTTGTGCAGCCCGGACTCCCGGGCATCTTCGCGCCCGTTCTCGTCCTGCACGTCGGTCGGCACGGGTGCCTGGTCCGACTGCACCGCGAACCAGATCCGCCCAGCCACGTCGCGGGCGCGACCTCGGTCGGCCGGGCCGAGCGCGTCGAAGACCTTCCCGCGCGCGGCCGCGCCATCGACCGCGAACGGGCTGCCGGGCGGGAGCGCGGCCAGGGCGACCGCGACCGCCACGGCTTGGGCGGGCGAGAAGTTCACCGGCGGCAGGCTCGCGGAGTCGTCCAGCACGTAGCCGCCGCCCGGGCCCGGCTGGGCCCAGATCGGCGCCCCGGCCTGTTGGAGGGCGGAGATGTCCCGCTTGATCGTGCGATCGCTGACCTCGAGCGTGGCGGCGAGCCTGCGCCCGGTCCGGCCCGCCCTGCCGGCCCGTCGCAGATCCTCGGTGATCGCGTAGAGCCTGTCCGTGCGGTTCATCGATCCTCCCGAATAAATGGTGACAGACAGGTGTCACCAGTGGGGGCCAAGGCTGGTCTCATGACTACTGAGACCGACCGTATCCACATCGTTCTCGTCCCCGGATCCTGGCTGGGAGCGTGGGCCTGGGACGGCGTCGTCGGGCCGCTCCGGGCTGCCGGGATGAAGCCGCACGCCGTCACGCTTCCCGGGCTCGAGCACGCTGACACCAACCGGGCCGGCATCACGCGCGAGGACCACGTGCGTGCCGTGCGCGACGTCGTCGAGGGGCTCCCGCCGGGGATCGTGCTCGTGGGGCACAGCGGGGGCGGTGCGCTCGTGCACGCCGTCGTCGACCAGGTGCCGGACCGGGTCCGGCGCGCGATCTACGTCGACAGCGGCCCGCTGGCCGACGGCGCGGTGCTCGCCCCGGACCTGCCGGCCGACGCGACCGAGCAGCCGCTCCCGTCGTGGGAGGACCTCGATGCCGCCGGCTCAAGCCTCGACGGGCTCGACGCCGAGGCCCGCGCCGCGTTCCGGGCCCGGGCGGTGCCGCAACCCGCTGGGGTGGCGCGCGGGCCGGTGCGCCTGAGCGATCCGCGACGGTTCGGCGTCCCGGTGACTGAGATCTGCACCAGCCTGCCGTCGGCCGTGCTCAGGACGATGATCAGTCCCGACTCACCGCTGCACACCGAGCTGGACGAGCTCGACGTCACCTACGTGGACCTGCCGACCGGGCACTGGCCGATGTTCTCGCGGCCTGCCGACCTCGCGGCGGAGATCGTGGCGGCTGCCCGCGCATGACCCTCGGCGTCGGAGGTGCCCGGGGCTAGCTGGACGGCGGGACCGGCGGGCCCTCGTCGCCGCGCCGCTCGATGATCTCGTGGTGGGTCGTTCTCGTGCGCTGGGAGCTGGCGACCAGCGTGATGATCAGGGCGACGACCCCGGCTCCCATGCAGATGTAGCCGACCATCGTCAGGTTGACGGCGTCGATGCTGTCGCGGACCGCGAATGCCAAGATGGCGCCCACCACCAGGAGCGCGATCGATCCTCCAATACCCATCGTCGTGCTCCTTCGTCGGTACCGATTCACTCCGACGTCGAGAAACTCGGACGCCGGCCGACGCGAACGCGCGTCGATGCGTTAACCACAACGGTACGACGTCCGCGCGCAAGCGCCCAGGAACGGAACGTCGCGCCTGGCCACGGCCGGACGGCGACCATGGGTTCGGGTCAGTAGCCGGCAGGCGAGTTGGAGCGACGGTCGTCGCCGCGCCGCTCGATGATTTCGCGATGCGTGGTCGTGGCCCGCTGCGAGCTGATGATCACGGTGATGATCAGCGCCAGCACCCCGGCGCCCATGCAGATGTAGCCGATCATCTTCAGGTCGATCGCGTCGACGTTGTCGGTGACGGCGAACGCCAAGATGGCGCCCACGACGATCAGGGAGATCGATCCTCCGATGCCCACAGTCGTGCTCCTTCGTCGGTGCTGGGACTCGCCCGTTCCCGAGGGATCTCGGGCGCGGACCGACTCGCTCGCGCGCGTCGACGCCGTACCAGACCACGGCGCGACCGCGCAGCGCAAACCGGTCCAAATTCGATGCCCCCTGATGCTCGTCCGGGGCACGCTCAACGTCAGCCCAGCAGCTCGGGCAGCGGGCGCTCGGTGCCCAGGACGTGGTCGGCGAGGAACGAGGACACGACGCCGTACCAGAGGATCGCGTGCTGGGGGCTGAGCACCCAGTGATTCTCGTCCGGGAAGTACAAGAACCGGTGCGCCGTCGCGCCGTCGTCGTCGGCCGCGAGCTTGGAGCGCGACAGCAGCTCGTACCAGAGCCGCAGTCCCTCCCCGATCGGCACCCGATAGTCCTTGTCGCCGTGCACGACGAGCATCGGGGTCGCGATCTGACCGACGAACCGGTGCGGTGAGTTCTCCAGCGCCATCTCGTCGGTCATCTCGCGCGCCCAGTAGTACGCGGCGTCGGTGGTCGGACCGAACTGGTCCAGGGCCCACAGGCTCGCGTGGGTGACGATCGCCTTGAACCGGTCGGTGTGGCCGGCGACCCAGTTGGCCATGTAGCCGCCGAACGAGCCGCCCATCGCCGCCGTGCGCGTCTCGTCGATGTCGGCGCGGGCACAGACAGCGTCGGTCATCGCCATCAGGTCGGTGTACGGCTCGGCGCCCCACGCGCCCCAGCCGCGCTGGACGAACTCCTGGCCGTAGCCGGTCGACAGCCCGGGATCCGGGAGCAGGACGGCGTAGCCCTGCGCCACCAGCAGCCACGGGTTCCAGCGCCAGGACCAGGCGTTCCACGATCCGAGCGGGCCGCCGTGGATCCACAGCAGCAGCGGGGCCTGGTTGTCGGCACCGGCCCCGGCCGGCAGGGCTAGCCAGCCGCGCACCCGCACGCCGTCGGGCGCCGTGGTCTCGACCTCCGTGAGCGTGCCGGGCAGCTCGGGAGCGGGTGCCGGGGGTTGCAGCGCGACGGCGGGGACGGGGCCGAGCGCCGCCGCCGCGGCGAGGTCGATCCGGACCGCGTGTCCGGGCGCGAGGTAGGACGTGCGGGTCGCGTAGAGCCGGTCGCCGTCGGGGCTCACCTGCAGATCGCCGAAGACGGCGTCGTCGCTGGTCACGCGCGAGACGTCGCCGGTCGCGACGTCGACGCGGAAGACCGGCGCGCGGCCGTTGTCGTCGGCCACGACGAGCACGGCGGACGAGTCGGGCAGCCACTGCGTGCCGCTCGGCCAGCGGTCCCAGGAGTCCGCGAGCGGGCGCCAGGTGCCGCCGGCGAGCGGCACGAGACCGAGCGCGACGCGCGGCGCGACCTGCGGGGTGCTGATGGACTCGCGCGAGAACGCGACCCACCGGCCGTCCGGCGAGATGACCGGGGAGTAGAACTCCGCCGACTCGTCGTCGACGAGGGTGCGCCGCTCGCCGGTCGCGACGTCGATCGCCACGAGCGTGGAGCGCTGGGCACCGCGCGCGAGCGGGCGCACCCAGGCGGTGACGACCGTGGCGCCGTCGGGCGAGATGTCCGCGGAGGTCTCGTGCAGGGCCGCGCCGGCGTCGGGCGTGAGGTCGCGCAGGTCGAGGTGCGGTTCGGGACTGCCGGCGACCTGCGAGGAGAGGTCGCTGACCAGCCCGGCGGCGAGCAGGTGGGGCGTGGCCGGGCCGAGGTCGTGGTCCCAGTACCGGACCGGGTAGCCCGAGTGCAGGATCGCGGAGACCTTCTTCTCCTTGCGCGCCGAGCGCAGCTTCTCATCGTGCGCGGTGTCGCGGGCACCGGGCAGCACGTCGGAGGTGACCAGCACGACCGGCGCGTGCTGCGCGATGATCGGGTGCCCGACGCCGCCCGACCGCGTCGCCACGACCCGCGCCTCGGCGCCGTTCGCGGGCAGCAACCACAGGGCCGACGGCGGCTCGTCGTCGGCAGCCGCCTCCTTGCCGCTCGCATCCGGCCGGGCCGAGGTGAACAGCAGGTCGCCCGCGCGGTTGAACGCGGCGCCCTGCTCG
Source organism: Pengzhenrongella sp. (assembly GCF_036565025.1). Lineage (NCBI taxonomy): Bacteria > Bacillati > Actinomycetota > Actinomycetes > Micrococcales > Pengzhenrongella > Pengzhenrongella sp. The sequence continues at coordinate 3,330 of NZ_DATCNW010000010.1, read as the reverse complement.
CCCTGTCGCGAGCGGGTCAGCCGCCGGGCGGGCAGGTCACCGGTCGGGTCGATCTCCCACAGCGCCGAGACGTATTTCACGCCCTTCTCGTCGAGCGTCGAGACCGAAGTCACGAGCCGGGTCCCGTCCCGCGAGAGCGTCAGGCCGCTCGCGCGCGGCAGGGCGACATAGCGATCGAGATCGTGGAACGGGCTCGGCGGCTCAGGGCTGGCGGCGCTGGGGAGCGCAGAAGGCTCGATAGTCACCGTTACGTCCTACCACGCGCGTCGGTCGCCGCGCCGATAGGTGGGCACCGGCCCCGAGGCTGCAAGATGGGGGCGCCAGGTCCGCTCTCGGCGACGAGTCCTCTTTGCGGGCGGACGACGAGCGGGGGATTTCGATGCTGGACGGTAGGCCTGGACGGTGCCTGAGCGCGACGGTCGTTGCGGCGCTGATCGTTGCCGGCCTGGCGGGCTGTGGTGCGACGCCGGGCGCGGGCACCGGGAGCACGCAGACGCGCTTCGCGGCACTGGTCGAGGCCGCCGGGAAGGGCGACAAGACGGTCGCGATGACGAGCGTGACGCACTTCGACTGGGATCACGGCGTCGCGGTGTGCCCGCGGGACTCGGTCGACGCCGTCGAGAAGCTGCTCGGCGCGAAATGGCCGGACGCTCCCAGAGCGGCCGACGACGGCGTGGCGTACGTCCTGTTCGCGGGTGGGGACCGGGTGGTGGATTCGATCCGGATCAAGCGGTCGGCGATCGACCCGTGCGCCGGGCGGGTGCCGCTCGCGAAGCGGGCGTTCGGGCCGACTGGGGTGTTCCGGGTGAGCGCCGCGACGGGAGGAACCGGATGGATGCTCACACCGGTCGGGTGAGAATCGGGCAACTTCTGGGCCGACGAGTTGAGGCGGCGTGACAGTGGCATCTACGCAGGGCGAGCTCGCGCCTGGTCCCGGTCGACTGATCGTGCTGACCGGACCGCCGGGTGCAGGCAAGATCACCGTCGCCAGGCTCCTTGCCGCGCGCTACTCCCCGACCGTGCACCTGCACTCAGACGATTTCTGGGGCTTCATTCGCCAGGGCGCCATCGCCCTACAAGCCGCAGGCGCATCGTCAGAACACCGTCGTCATCACCGCGCCGGCCCGGTCAGCCGGCGCCTATGCCTGCGGCGGTTACCGCGTGATCGTCGACGGCATCATCGGAACTTGGTTCATCGAGGACTTTCGCGAGATGGCCGAGACGCGAGACACCCAGATCCACTACGTCGTCGTTCGCTGTGAAGTGACAACGAAGATGTCACTTTTGACACGGTAGTTGTCACGGTGACAATCAACCTGTCCCAGTGACAACGAACTGTCATCAGTTGCGCGTCATCGGACGGATGCCTGGCTCTGATAGCGTTCCCGAACATGGAGTCGCGGATGATCCAGGTAGGAGCCGCGACGCTGCACGTTGGCGTGACGGGTGATGGCCCTGACGTCGTCGTCCTCACCGGTGGTCCGGGTTGTGTGCAGTACCTGGAGGGCGACGACCTTGCACCGCGGGAACACCGCGCCTGGTATCCCGAACTGCGTGGCGTCGGCCGCTCGGGCGGCGGCCCCCACACCATGGAAGAAGCGATCGCTGACCTCGAAGGCATCCGCGAGGCGGTCGGCGTCGGCACCTGGATCGTGGTAGGCCATTCCTGGGGCTGTGACCTGGGTGTGCGCTACGCAGTCGAGCATCCGGAAGCCGTGGCCGCGGTGGTCGGCATCGCCGGCCGGGGCCCCCAGCGTGACCGCACGTGGTCTGAGGCCTACGAGTCCGGTAAGCCCACGGAGCCCCTTGTCGAGATCGCCTGGGCGCCCGACGTGCATGCGGCTCTCAGCGCTTCGTTCACCGACTGGATTCATCGACCGAACCTGTGGCGCGAACTGGCTACCTGCGACGTGCCGATGCACTTCATCGCCGCCGGCAACGACATCCGACCATCGTGGTCCATCGAGCAGGTTGCCGCGCTTGTTCCGCGCGGAAGGTTCTCAACAGTGCCGGGTGTTCCACATGACTTCTGGTTCACCCACCCTGAGGTCTGGACCAAGACCATCACGAACGCCTGTACTGCTTCGTGACCTCCGCCCGACGGCCGGATACCTGCAGCTCGTCGCGCAGCGCGACGATTTTAGAGCCTGAGAAAGTACCCTTGCCGTGGGCAGAGGCGTGACTTCACGCACTGTCGACTCGCTTCCCTCCGTACCTCGCACGGAGGAGGTCGGAATCCTTCAACATGTGCCGCACTTGCCAATCGAGATCCGCGGGTTTCGAAGCGCCGCCTGGCTGCGAGTAGTGCTCCGCGAGCATCTCCTTGACTCCGTGGAACAACCACGCCCAATAGGTCGGCCACACCAGGTGCCACTCAGTTTCCGAGAGCGTACGTACCGAGTCGTACCCGCGGATGACCTCGTCGTGATCACCCCGCCAGGCGAGGGCGAAGTCCGCGACAAGATGGTTGTTATGGCAGGCCTCGAAGTCGAGGATCCCGCTTAGGGCAGCTCCGTCGAACAGCAGATTCCACCGCGTGAAGTCACCATGGATGACGCCTGAGGGGACATCGGACTCATGATCGGCAAGCTGGGCGGCCGCCGCCTCACGATAGGCGCGGAGGATCCGGCCTTCTTCCGGCAGACGCTGCTCGTGAACGGTCAGCCACCGGTCGAGCAGCGGATCGCGGACGGTCTGCCGCGGAAGAGGGAATCCGTCCCGCTGGCCGGCCACGCCGAGCGAGGAGCTCGCAGCATGGAACTGCGCCAGCAGCCTTCCACGTGCATACTCCTCGGCGGCATCGTCCTCGACGGGAGCGGGTTCGCCGGGAAGCCAGGCGAAGAGCCTCCAGACCCCGTCCTCCCGGACGATGGGTTCCTCCGTCAGGAACGGAGCCGGCCAGTTGACCGCCCGCAACGCCGCCATGACACGGGTCTCATACCGCCAGTCCGACCGAACGTCGGCGGACAGCCACTTGACGGCGAAAACAGAGGAGCGGCGCCGGACCCGCCACGTACGGGATCGGCTGCCGCCCAGGTAGCTCGCGTCAGACAGGCGCCACTGCTCGAGCAGGTCCCCCGGAAGCGTCTCATCGGGCGCTGCTCGGCTGGTCGAAGGGTGGGTCACTGCTGTCATCTCCGAATCACGTCGAGGAGCTCGAGGGTGGTGGCACACCCTGGGGTGGACCCGGCAGCGCCACCGACGCGGGCTGCGCTGATGGGCACGCAGGAACTGGTGCCATCTTGCCTGACAATTCTCGGACTCCGCCGCCTCGGCTCTCGGCAACGAGATGGCCGAATCCAGCGGGACACGATGAGTGGCAACGCGCCA
>NZ_DATCNW010000009.1:0-2827 GCF_036565025.1 Pengzhenrongella sp. | reverse complement strand
GCCACCCCGAGCACGATGGCGGCGGCGCCGTCGCCGAAGAGCATCCGGGAGGTCCGCACGTTGCCGATCTTGTCCGAGAACTTCTCCACGCACACCACGAGCACCGGGCGCTGCACCTCCTGCAGGATCCGCGTCGCATCGGACAAGCCATATGCCAGCCCGGCGCAGGCGGCCACGATGTCGTAGGAGCCGTGGGTTTGCTGGATGCCCAGCTCACCCGACAGCCAGGTGGCGACCGAGGGAATCAACCGGGAGCTCGTGCAGGTGCAGACCAGCACCGCCCCGATGTCTTCTGGTCCGCGCCCCGCGTGCGCCAGCGCGCTCTGCGCCGCCCGCAGCGACATCTCCTCGATGGTGCCCGAGGCGTAGAGCCGCTGCTCGATCCCGGTCTTGTCGCGGATCTCCTCTGCTGACATCGGTGACCAGTTATAGGCGGCATTGCGGATCAGGTCCTCGTTGGTGCAGACCTGATCGCCATGGACCACGGCCATCGCCTCGATGCGCGGCATCACCGTGAATTGCGTGCGTACGTTCACCGACGGGTAAGGCCGAACCGGCTGGGCCGCTGCCCGCGCCGGCGAGCTGGGCGCGCGGGTCGTGCCGGTGTCCAGGCGCCCCAGGAAACGACGAACCTCCTGGTTGCGCGGGTGGAATACGACCACGTAGTCGTCGTCGTGTAGCTGGCCGACTTCGACGAGCTCGGCCTGAGCGCGGTCCCAGGGGTACTGGTTGTGCAGCACCATCGCCCAGCGATGCAGGGCCTCGAGCTCGGGAGCATCCTCGGCGCAGTCGATGATGTCGGTGTAGTCAAACGTCGGGAAGTCCGGGTCGTATCCGTTGAGCCGGAAGGTGCGGTTGCTGGGGTCGGCCAGAATCTCGGCCACCGTCGGCTTGACCGCCGACAGCTCGGTGGCGTGGTGCTTGCGGTGCCCGAACACGTCGAAGAGAAGCTTGAAGATCCGGTCCTCCGCGCTGGCATCCCAGGTCGCGGGCAGGGCGTCATAGGCGCTCTGGACCGCGGCGACCTTGCGGTCGCCGTCTACCCACGGGGTGAGGATCGGCAAGAAGACGTCACTGCGGCGTCGAGGTACGTCGCTCCACCGGGTCGGTCGCTTGTCATACATCGTCAGGGCGAAGCGACCGGCCCAGAACAGGTTGAGCGCGATGTCACGCATCAGCTCGTACCGGCTGCCGTAGCTGCCCTCCTCGACGCGCCGCAGGATGTCCGTACCGGTCGGGGCCTTCGTCTCGAAGTCGCGCCGGATGACGCTGTCGAGCTGATCGAGACTGTCGATCACCGAGAGGTCGAGCTCGGGGACGAAGTTGGACGGAAAGACGATCCGGTCGTGGCGATTGAGAACGAATGGGTGCATGGCGTGTCCTATTCATCGAAGAGTTGAGATTGGGGCGATGGTCAGGTGACCGCCGTGGTCGGAGCCTCGCTCGCCATGCGGCTGATGCCCCGCTCGACCGCACCGATGAGGTACGGACGAAGCTCGCGGGCGGGAATGATCGCGTGGACGGACCCGACCGCGAGCGCCCGCTCGATGTTGTGTACCTGCTCGAACTCGTTGGCGACCTCGCCGAGCTTCTCCGAGCGCACCGCAGTGCGCAGGTCGGCCAGCTCGACCCGCAGCTGGGCCTGGTGCCCCTCGTCGGCCTGGGCCAGCTCGGCTGCCAAGGCGGTGACGCGGGGGTCCTTGGACGTGCGGGAGGTGACGTCGCGGGAGAACACAACCGCCGCGGCCGGAGCCCCTCCGAGCACCGAGGCGTAGGAACCCTCGATGGCCACGACTTCCATGTTGTCGTTCAGGACGCCGGAGAAGACGACGAAGGCGCCGCCGTGGTAGCGGGAGATGACGCAGAACACGATCGGGCCTTCGAAGTTGACCATCGCGCGGCCGATCTCGGCGCCGTACTCGAGCTGCGTCTTGCGCAGCGACTCCGGTGAGCCGTCGAACCCCGACAGGTTCGCCAGCACCACCAGCGGGCGGTTGCCGCTGGCGGCGTTGATCGCCCGCGCGGTCTTCTTCGACGATTGCGGGAACAGTGTTCCGGCGGTCCACTGGTCGGGACCGTCGGCCGGGAACGTGCCTCGTCGCGGGATCGGTCGCGACTCGACGCCGAGCACCGTCACGGGGTAGCCGCCCAGGTAGGCGTCGAGGACCACTGTCGTGTCGGCGTCGGCCATGGCCGTCCAGCGTTCGAGCACGTCGTGGTCCTGGTCGGCCACGGCACGCATGACCGTCCGGATGTCGAAGGGCTTCTTGCGGTCGCGGTTGGTCGAGGCGGAGAAGATGTCGCCTACGGTCGTGAAGTCGCTGATCGGGTGATGGTGGGGGTAGGTGCGGACATCACGGTCGTGCGGATCCGCGGTGGCGGCGCGCCGCGGGGTCGACTCTCCCGGCGCGATGTAGGTGTACTCGTAGTGCGCGAACAACGTGGCGCACCCTGCGGTCAGGTTCGGCGCCCAGTATTGGGCCTGCCCGTTGGGGCCCATCACCCGGTCATAGCCACCGATGCCGAAGTTGTCCTCGGCCGAGACGCCACCGGAGTAGTCGAGGGACTGCTTGCCGGTCAGCACCATCGCGCTGTCCGGGGTCATGATCAGGATGCCCTTGGTGTGCATCAGCATGGTCGCCTCGGCGTTCCAGTACGGCTGGGCGCCTACGTTGATGCCGGCGACGACAACATTTACCTCGCCGCCGCCCTGGGTGAAGGTGATCAGCCGGCGCAGCGCCCGGGCCACCGAGTCCATGTTCTCGGTGCCGCGTTCCATCGAGATCTCGGCGCCTGAGGACAGCGCATACCACTCGAGGGGAACCTG
>NZ_DATCNW010000008.1:0-11852 GCF_036565025.1 Pengzhenrongella sp. | reverse complement strand
TCCGGATCGACAACTACAGCGTCACGGCCCCGGTCGCCCCGGCACCCTAGGCTCGCTGACTGACGGCGTGGCGCCTTCGCGAGGACCGGCCCTGGGGGCTGGGAGGTTCGCGGGCGTCACGCTGTCCCATGCCCGCCGCGGGTGTCGACGTACCGGTTGAACCGCGGCGTCGCGCCCAGCGGGCCCCTCCCGGAGTGAAAATTCACCCACAGATGGTCCTCGATTCGCCAACGTCATCGAACGAATGTGTGCCTGGCTATTCCGTTTTGCCCCTATTGTCCGTCAGGATTGTCGCGTCGGGCGCGTCGAAGCGCCGGGCGTGGACGGACGTGGCACAGGGGGCAGCCATGGCGGGACCGAACCGCAGCGGCGCCGTCGTCATGCCGCCAGGAGGAGGAACGCCATGAGAACTGCACGTGCGACCGCGTCCAGGGCGATCGCGAGCGTTGCGACCGCGGCGCTCCTCGTCGTCGGCCTCGCCGTCGCGGGCCCGCAGCGGCCCGCCGCGGCCGACTCCGCGCCGTCGCCCGGAACGCCGGTCACGATCGCCGGTGACGGACTGCCGACGGCGCAGATCAACGGCGTCGCGTGGGCGCAGGTGATCGTGTCCGGGACCGTCTACGTAGCGGGTGCGTTCACGACGGCTCGTCGCGCGGGCGCCGCCGCCGGCACCTCGACCGTCACGCGCGCCGACCTGCTGGCCTACGACCTGGCCACGGGCAACCTCACGTCATGGGCGCCGAAGCTTAACGGGGCCGCCTACTCCATCGCGGCATCCGCGGACGGGACCCGGATCTACGTCGGCGGCGACTTCACCCAGGTGAACGGCGTGGCGCAGAACCGCTTCGTCGTCCTCAGCCGGTCGACGGGGGCGAGGGTCTCGGGCTTCAACCCCAACCCGAACTCCACGGTCCGGGCGATCGCGTCGACGTCGAGCACCATCTACCTCGGCGGTCGCTTCACCAAGGTGGCCGGGAACACGCGGAACCGCCTCGCAGCGATCAGCGCGACGAGCGGCGCGCTGCTGTCCTGGAAGGTCTCGGCGACGTATCAGGTCGACGCGCTCGTGATGAGCCCGGACAAGAGCCGCCTCATCGTCGGCGGGCGGTTCACGACCCTCAACGGGGTCGCGGCGCCGGGGTCCGGTGCCGTCTCGGCGTCGTCCGGTTCGGTGCAGAGCTGGGCCGTGAACAAGATCGTCACGAACTACGGCTACGACTCCGGCATCGACGCCCTGAGCACCGACGGGACCCTCGTCTACGGCGCGGGCTGGGCGTTCCTCGGCCACAACGGCGGGTACGGCAACCTCGAGGGCATCTTCGCCGCCAACCCGAGCAACGGCGCACTGGTGTGGCTCGAGGACTGCCACGGCGACACCTACGGGGTGTACGCGGGACCCGCCACGCAGGCCGTGTACGGCGTCGGGCACCCGCACTACTGCGGGAACATCGGCTCCTTCGGGGACTCGGAGTGGAGATTCATCCTCGCGTTCTCCAAGAACGTCGTCTCGACGATCAAGCACAACACCGTCTCGCCCTACTACGACTTCTACGGCAACCCGGCGCCGGCCAACCTTGACTTCTTCCCCAAGCTGACCGGGGGCACGTACACCGGCACCGGTCAGGCGGCCTGGAGCGTCACCGGGAGCGGGAGCTACGTCACGTTCGCCGGTGAGTTCCTCACGGTGGGCGGACAAGGCCAGCAGGGCTTGGTACGGATGGCGCTGGCCCCGGAGTCGCTGAACAAGCTCGGGCCGGAGCGGACCGGTTCGTCGTTCCAGCCCAGCGCCTCGTCCCCCTCGGCGGGCACCGTGAAGCTCACGTGGCCGAGCAACTGGGACCGCGACAACGAGAACCTGACCTACAAGGTGGTACGCAACAGCGCGACCACCGTCTACACGACGACGACGAAGTCCACCTGGTGGAAGCTGCCCACGCTCTCGTTCACGAACACCGGGCTGGTCAAGGGGCAGACCTACAGCTACAAGGTGGTGGTCAGCGACCCGTTCAACAACACCGTCACGTCACCATCCGTGAGCATCAAGGTGTCCAGCTCCTCGACCGCGGCGCTGGCCCCGACGCAGCAGCAGTCCCTGACCAGCGAGCAGTCCCTGACCGGCGAGCAGACCCTCGCCGGCCCGTCGGCGCCGGCCGCGACGCGTCCGCCGGTCGCGGACTTCGTCGCGACGCACGCGGACCTGACGATCTCGGTCGACGCCGCGGCGACGACCGACCCCGACGGGACGATCGCCGCCTACCAGTGGGACTTCGGTGACGGCGTGCTCGCCACCGGCAAGGCGGTGTCGCACCACTACGCGTCCGCCGGGACCTACATCGTGACCCTCACCGCCGTCGACGCGTCCGGCGCGAGCGGGTCCACCCAAACCACCGTCACGGTCACCGCCCCTGCGCCGACCGTGGCGGTGTTCGACACGTTGTGACTCGTCCATCAGTGGAACGGCGGGAGGCGGGGGTTGACGACCTCAGCGCGCGTGACGTTGGCTGATCCTTGGCGTGGATCGGACCGGTGTGAGGCGGATCAGCGCTGCGTGGGCTATGTGGGTGAAAAACCCCATATCGGGTGAAAGCACGCGGTCCGCCGGGCTATGTTCGACACCTACGCGAACGGATCCGCTCGCGGGCCAGGGGGACGCGGTCCAGACATTCGGGCCCGGCACGGTGACAAGGATGTGGTGATTCGCGTGGCCCGTGACCATCGACTGCGCGTGGCGATGATCGGCACGCGTGGCGTTCCGGCGCGCTACGGGGGCTTCGAGACCTGCATCGAAGAAGTTGGCTCGCGGCTCGTGGAGCGTGACATCGACGTCGTCGTGTACTGCCGGCGGATCCCCGGCACCACGGAGCCCGAGCAGCTGACCCACCGCGGGATGCGTCTGGTGCAGCTGCCGGCCCTGCGCACGCGTGCCCTGGAGACGCTCAGTCACACCTCGCTCTCCGTCGCGCACCAGCTGCTGCACCCGGCCGACGTCGCGCTGGTGTTCAACGCCGCGAACGCACCCCTGCTCCCGGTGCTCCGTGCGCGCCGGATCCCGGTGGCGACCCACGTCGACGGCCTGGAATGGCGGCGCGCCAAGTGGGGCCCCACCGGGCGCCGGTACTACCGCGGAGCCGAGTCGCTCGCCGTGCGCTGGTCCGACGCCCTGATCGCGGACGCGACGGGGATCGCGGACTACTACGTGAACGAGTTCGGTGCCGCACCGGACCTCATCTCCTACGGCGCTCCCATTCTTGCGGACACGCCCTCGGACGGGCTCGCGGGCCTCGACCTCGAGCCCGGCCGATACCACCTCGTGGTCGCCCGCTTCGAGCCGGAGAACCACGTGGAAGAGATCGTCGCCGGCTACCGCCGGTCGGGCGCGAGGCTGCCGCTCGTCGTCGTCGGCTCGGCGCCGTATGCCGACGAGTACACGCTGCGGGTGCGTGCCGCGGCCGACGAGCGGGTGCGGTTCCTCGGCGGGGTCTGGGACCAGGGCCTGCTCGACCAGCTCTACGCCCACTGCCTGACGTACCTGCACGGGCACAGCGTCGGCGGGACCAACCCCTCGCTGCTCCGCGCGATCGGGGCCGGCGCACCGTCCGTGGCGTACGACGTCCCGTTCAACCGCGAGGTGCTGCGGGGCGCGGGACGCTTCTTCCGCACGCCCGACGACGTCGCCCGCGCCGTGGAGCGCGCCGAGGAGGACCCGGCCGGCGAACGCGCGCGGGGCGAGGAGGGCCGCGAGCAGGCCAAGAGGTACGACTGGGACGACGTCGCCGGGTCGTACGAGGTACTCTGCCGCCGGCTCGCGGCGGCAGCCCCCGTCCGCCGCCCGACCGGGCGCCGGACCCGCACCATCCCGGCGCCGGCGAGCGCCCACGACGCCGACGACGCCCACTCCGACGACGGAGCCCGCGGCGATCCGGTCGACGGCGCAGCGAACCGCGCGTCCGGCGGCGCGGCGAACCGTGCGTCTGAGCGCGCGCCCGACGGTGCAGCGAACCGTCCGGCCGACGGTCCGGTCAACGGTGCGGCAGACGGTCAAGCACGCGGCTCGGCGCAGTTCGAGCGGGAGAATCAAGATCGCCCGACGGAGGTGCGGTAGTGGTCCAGGTGGGGGATCGTCCGGCGCAGGTTCGTGAGACGTTCCGCCAGACGCATGCCCGGCTGAGCGGCGCGCAGAAGGGCGCGCGAGGCGCGCCGGCCTACTCGCGGTTCGTGAACCGTCCCGCGGGCCGGCTGCTCGCCACGGCGGCCTACGGGATGGGGCTGACCCCCAACGGTGTGACGGCGATCAGCGCGGTGTGGACGTTCTCCGCGATCGCCGTCCTTGCCCTCGCGCGGCCGTCCTGGGGTGCCGGGATCGCCGTCGCGGTCCTGCTGCTGGTGGGCTACGCGTTCGACTCGGCAGACGGCCAGCTCGCGCGGCTGCGCGGCGGTGGCAGCCTGGTGGGCGAGTGGCTGGACCACATGGTCGACTCGGTGAAGACGGCAAGCCTGCACCTCGCGCTGGTGATCGGGCTGTATCGCGCGCAGGTCGTCCCCGAGGCCTGGCTGCTGGTGCCGCTCGGGTATTCGGCCGTGTCGACCGTGCATTTCTTCGCGATGATCTTGAATGACCAGCTGCGTCACCGCGGCGGAGCTGCGATGCGCTCCGCGGCGGGTGGTACGCGTGCTCCCGTGTTTCGCTCGTTGCTCGTCGCGCCGACGGACTACGGCGTGCTTTGCCTGGTCTTTGTTCTGTACGGAGCAACAGACGTGTTCGTCGCGGTCTATTCGCTGCTGTTCGCCGCCACCGCGGCGTTCCTTGCCGCGGCGTGCGTCTCCTGGTTCCGGGAGATGTCGGCACTCGGCCGACCGGATACATCAACTGGGTGAAGTTGCACCAGTTTCACCAGTAATGTCCGATCTCGGGCTACGGTTGGCCCCCTATGGAGAACTCAGAGAGGGGGCCGGCGTGAGTCGAGTAGTCGGGTATGCACCGGGCGCGTACGACCTGTTCCACGTCGGTCACCTCAACATCTTGCGGCACGCGAAGGAGCACTGCGACTACCTGATCGCGGGCGTCGTCTCGGACGAGATGTGCCTGCTGACCAAGGGCAAGGCGCCGGTCATCCCGCTCGTCGAGCGGATGGAGATCGTCAGTCACATCTCCCTCGTGGACGAGGTGTTCGCCGAGGTCGTCCCCGACAAGGTCGAGACCTGGCGCAGCGTCCAGTTCGACATCCTCTTCAAGGGTGACGACTGGCGTGGCACTGCCAAGGGAGACAAGCTCGAACGGGACTTCGCCGACCTCGGCGTCAAGATCATCTACTTCCCCTACACGAGGCACACCTCGAGCACCGCCCTGCGCCGTGCGCTTGCGGTGATCAACGGCGAGCTGGCCGATCCCGAGCCCGCGCGGGTCAGGCGCTAGATGTCGCAGGCGCGGTCCTGGCTGTTGATCGCCGCGGCGGCTGACCGGTACGGCGCCGATGCGATGCTCGTCTACGTCGCGGACCACCTGCGCAGCAGCCACGTTCCGGTGCGCGTCGTGCTGCCGCAGGACGGTCCGTTGCGCGCGCTGATCGTCGAGCGGGGGATCCCGCACCTGGTCTCGCCCACCCTGGTGGTGCGCAAGCGGCTCAAGGCGCCGGCCTTCCTGCTGGGCGAGGTGGCCAGGACGCCCGGGCGCATCCTGGCCCACCTGCGGCTGCTGGCCCGAACCCCGGGGGGAGGCGTCTACGTCAACACCGTCACCGTGCCCTTGTGGGCTGTGCTCGCGCGCGCCATGCGTCGAAAGACCGTGATCCACGTGCACGAGATCCTCGGTGGCGGATCCTTCGCGGCGGTCGCCGTGCGCAAGGCGCTCTACCTCCAGCTGTTCGCTGCGCATCGCATCATCTGCGTCTCGGACGCCGTCCGGCGCGACGTCGTGTCGGCGTGGCCCCGGCTCGCCGATCGTGCGGTGACCCTGCTGAACGCCGACTTCGAGGAGGCCGAGCGCGCCGAGCCGATCTCGACCTCGGGCGGCGCCCGGGACCTCGTGGTGGTCGGCAGGCTGAGCCCACGCAAGGGTCAGCATCTCGTCCTCGAGGCGGTGCTCGGAATGCCCGACGGCGAGCGCCCCACGGTCGCCCTCGTCGGAACGGTCTTCCCCGGGTACGAGTGGTACGAGGACGACCTGCGCCGGACGGCCGGTGAGGCCGGGCTCGAGGTCGACTTCCTGGGCTACCTGCCCAAGGACGAGGGCTTTGCGCGGGGCGCCATCGTGGTCGTCCCGTCCACGGCGCCGGACCCGGCGCCGCTGGTGGTCATCGAGGCGCTCGCTCGCGGCTGCCTCGTCATCGCGGCCCGCACCGGAGGGATCCCCGAGCTGCTCGGCTCCGAGGGCTTCCTGTTCGAGCGGGGCGACGCCGACTCGCTGCGGGAGTGCCTCGAGCGAGCCCTCGCGTTGAGTGCGGCCGAGAACCGTGATCTGCGGCTCTCGGCGCTCGTACGGGCCGGGGTGCTGAGCGCGTCCGCCTACTGGAAGTCGCTCGATTCCGTGCTGTCCGGCCTCGGCCGCTGACCGAGGCGGACAACGGGCTCTGCGCGGGTCCCCCGCGCGCGCCGGGCTGCGCACAGGTACCCGGTAGGGTATTTGCGCGGGTTCGCCCGGTGCAAATTGCCCCGAACTGCCCGCACCTTGAACTCTCAATTGTCGCTCGGGCCCGCCGAACGTGTACCTCGTGGAACAAGGGCTGAAGCACGTCGTGGGCGTTGCGCTGGGGGGCGCGGCGGCTTCCGTCGTGCTCGCGGTGATCGGCAAGCTCCCGTGGGCCGTCACGGTCGCGGCTGGGGCTCTGCTGCTGGTGGGCGCGCTCGCGGGCAGGTCCGCCGCCCGCGGGAGCGGGCCGGCCGTGACCGCGGTGCCCGGGCCCCCCGAGCACGCAGCGGCGTTCCGCGCGGCCGGGGCGAACCGTGCGGGGGCCCACGGCCTGCCCGCACAGCCCGCCGGCGGCGTGCACGGCGGCGGACCGGACGCGAGCGGTCCGCCCGCCTGGCTCGTCGCGGAGGTGGCCCAGGCGGCGTCGGCGGTCCAGCAGACCATCGGCACCGTGGACGACGGCCACCGCAGCCTCTCCACGCTCAAGGGGAGCCTCGACCAGCTCGGGTCGGATGCCCGGGCGGCGTCGGGCGACGTCGATGCGAGCCGGAACCTGACCTTCCAGATCCTCGGGCAGATGCAGGCCCTCGGCGAGTCGTCGGAGCAGATCAGCGCGGTCGTCGAGACGATCCGCAAGATCGCGAGCCAGACGAACCTGCTCGCGCTGAACGCGAAGATCGAGGCGGCGCGGGCCGGTGAGTCGGGCCGGGGCTTCGCCGTCGTGGCGGCCGAGGTGCATGGCCTCGCGCAGGGTTCCCGCAAAGCGACCGAGGCGATCGACGCGATCGTCGCCGAGATGCGCGAGATGACGGACGCGACGATCGAGGTCGCCGAGCTGGCGAGCAACCAGGTGGAGTCCGCGAGCACGAGCATGCAGACCGTCCTCGCCGACATCGCACCGGTGCAAGGGGTCGAGGCCGAGACCGACCGTGCGGTGCGCGAGGCGAGCAGTCAGCTCAACCACCTCGGAGCCGCCCTGACGCGTCTCGCGCACGACGTCTCGGCGCTGAAGGAGACGAGCCATGTCCGCACCTGAGATCGTTCCGCTGCTCATTGTCGGCGGAGGTCCGGCCGGGTACACCGCTGCGCTCTACGCGGGGCGCGCCGGGCTCACGCCGATCTGCATCGAAGGCTTCGACTCGGGCGGACAGCTCTCGCGCTCCTTCCTCGTGGAGAACTTCCCCGGTGTGCCGGATGGGACCTCCGGTGCGGACCTGTCCAACCGGATCCGGGAGCAGGCCATCGGCTTCGGCGCCCGGGTCGTGATGGACGACGTGGTCGGCGTCGACCTCTCGCGCCGGCCGTTCAGGGTCGTCACGACGTCGCACAGCTACCTCGCGGATGCGATCGTCGTCGCGACCGGCTCCGTGCCGCGCCCGCTCGGCCTGCCGCGTGAGGAAGAGCTGATCGGTCGCGGCATCGCGTACTGCGCGCTGTGCGACGGCGCCTTCTTCGCCGGCCAGGAGGTCATCGTCGTCGGTGGCGGGAACGCGGCACTGGGCGAGTCGATCCAGATGGCACGGGTGGCCTCGCGCGTCACGTTGGTGCACCGTCGCAGCGAGTTCCGCGCCGACGACGTCGTCGAGGTGGCGGCGCGCGCGATTGCGGGCATCGAGATCCTGACGCCGCACGTCGTCGAGGAGCTGCTGGCCGACGACGACGGGAACCTGTGCGGGGTCCGGCTGCGGAACCTGTCCACCGGGGAGCGATGCGTCCGCGAGACGGCCGGGCTGTTCGTCGCGATCGGCCACGAACCGGCGACGGGACTCTTCGCGCCGTACCTCGCCATCTCCCGCGGCCACATCGTCACGAGCCTCACGTCGACGGAGACGTCGTTGGAGGGGGTGTTCGCGGCCGGGGACGTCGCCGACTCGCGATATCGACAGGCGGTCACCGCGGCGGCCTCCGGCTGCCAGGCGGCGATCGACGCCGAGCGGTGGCTGGTCACCGGGGACTGGGTCGGCGCGTCCGTCGAACCTGCGGTGCCCGTGGCGGCGCGACGGCGTGGTCCGAGCGTGTCCCTGCTGATCCCCGAGCAGGCCGCCGAGCACAGCCCCATGACGGACCCGGTGCACGACCCGGCGCATGACCGGACCTCGAGCCATCCGTAGCGAGGACGACCCGAGTGAGACAACCAACCCTAAGGAGTGCGCTGTGCTGATCGGATCACCCGCCCCGGACTTCCGGATGCTGACGACCAAGGACCTCAACACCCTCGAGCACGAGGCCACGCTCGCGGACTACCGCGGCAAGTGGCTCGTGCTGTTCTTCTACCCCGCCGACTTCACCTTCGTCTGTCCGACCGAGGTGATCGCGTTCAGCCAGGCGGTGCCCGTCTTCGCCGAGCGCGATGCCGAGGTGCTCGGCGTGAGCACGGACGGCGTGCACGCCCACGTCGCGTGGATGGAGTTCCACATCGGCCCGCTGAACTTCCCGCTCGCGAGCGACCGTACCCAGGTCGTCTCGAAGGCGTACGGCGTGCTGGACGACCAGGGCCAGTCGGCCCGCGCGGTCTTCATCGTCGATCCCAACGGGTTCGTGCGGCACGAGGTCATCCATGACGACCGCGTGGGACGTTCGGTCGACGAGATCCTGCGAGTGCTCTCGGCTGTCCAGGCTCCCGGACGGACGTTCGCTGCTTACACCGCGCCCGAAGTCGCGGTCGCCTTCCCCGCTCCCGCGTTCGCCGCCGCCGACTGACGTCCCACCGAAAAGAATCGAGAAACTCCCATGCCATCCGTCGTGATGTACTCCGCCACCGGTTGTCCGCTCTGCGCCAAGTACAAGATGCTGCTCGCCGAGAAGAAGATCGTCTTCACGGAGCGAAACACCACCGAGAACCCTGCCCTGCTCAATGAGCTGGCCCGCAAGGGCATCCGAATGGTTCCCACGATATTCGTCGGGGAAAAGTACGTGTCCGGGTTCCGCCCCTCGAGCCTGCTCGAGCTTCTGGTCTGAGCCGGCCGTGTCACTCTCATTCATCGGCTCTGGGAGCCCGTCGATGCGCAAGTACGCGGCCGAGCTCATCGGCACGTTCTTCCTCGTTTTCACCATTGTGACCACGGTGCTCAGTGGTGCGACCCTCGCGCCGCTGGCGATCGGCGTCACGCTCACCGCGATGGTCTTCGCCGGCGGCCACATCAGCGGCGCGCACTTCAACCCGGCGGTGACCCTCGCGGTCTGGATCCGCGGCAAGATCGACACGAAGGACGTGCCCGGATACGTCGTCGCGCAGATCGTGGGCGCCATCGCGGCGGCCGAGATCGCGCACCTGGTCACCGGCAAGGACGCCTCCTCGGCGCTCACGTTCTCGGGCGGGAAGCTGGGTGCGGCGTTCATCGCCGAGGCCCTGGTGACGTTCGCGCTGGCCTACGTCGTCCTGAACGTCGCCACCAGCTCCGACCATCCGAACAACTCGTTCTATGGGCTCGCGATCGGTCTCACGGTGATGGCCGGCGCGATCGCGGTCGGCGGCATCTCCGGCGGCGTGTTCAACCCGGCGGTCGCGTTCGGGGTGAGCACTGCGGGCCTGGTCTCGTGGTCGATGCTCTGGGTCTACGTGATCGCCGATTGCGCCGGTGCGGCCGGCGCCGCGTTGGTCTTCCGCGCGCTCAACCCCGGCGAATGGGCACCCGCCTCGTTCGGACCGGCGCACGCCGTTGGTGCCGGCACAGCCGAGGGCGCTGCTGCGGCGGTGATCGCTGCGGCAGGTGAGGGGACGTTCGCCGACGGCGGCGTCTCGACGCCACACTCCGCGGCCGAGGCGAGCGAGACGGCCAGGTTGTAGGTCGAGGGCGGCCGTCGCGCACGCTTGGCCCTGGCGCAGTCCTTGGCGCTGGCCTTGACCTTGACCGTGACGCTGGCCTTGACCTAGACCTTGGCCGCGACGTTGCCCTTTGCGTTGACCGAGACGTTGGCCTTTGCATTGGCCGCGACGTTCGCCGCGACGTTCGCCGCGACGGGCCGACCAGTCATCGCGGTCGTCCTCTGCCGAGCGAGCGCGCGGGGGCGACTCTTCGGTGTATTCAGGCGCCGGTCGACGTCGCTCGTCGCCGAGTTGAGGTCCGTCGGAGTCCTCACTCGAGCATGAAGGCGGGAACGGTCATTCCGGTGTGCGGATCGGTCTTCCGCGTGAAATCGAGGTCATCCGGCGGTGCTCCCGGAGGCGATGCCCCCGGAGGCGATGCCCCTGGAGGCGACGCCGCTCCCGGAGGCGATGCTGCTCCCGGTGGTGCGCCGGGGCTTTGCCCGATGACGTGCCCGGTGGGGTCGGTGAAGGTGTAGTCGACCGTGGCGAGCGTCCCGCGGGGTCGCGGGACTCCGTTCTGGTCGGGCCGTGGAGCGGGTTTCCTGGTGATGCTGAGGTCGAGTCGGTGCACCTCGTGGTGATGGAAATTGCAGAGCAGGATCCCGTTGTCGACCGAGGTCGAGCCGAAGTCGCGTTTCCACCAGCGGATGTGGTGCACCTGGCACCACCGGGCGGGCTGGTCGCACTCGGGCCACGCGCAGTGCCGGTCCCGGGCGATGACCGCGCTGCGCTGCACCCCGGTGAACAACCGCTCCGAGCGTCCCAGGTCCAGCGGGTTGCCCTGGGCGTCGATCACGATCCGGGTGAGATCGCACTCGCACATCACGAGCGCCAGCTCGCTGGTCGGCACCGGGGTGCCCTCCTCCAGCGTCGCCGGCGCGTAGCCGAACGGCACCCTCGCCCCGCCGACCGCGTTCACCGCGCCACCAGGTGCATCGACCGACCCGCATCCACCGACCGACCCGAGGCCGATGACCGGTCCGAGCCCGGCCGCGCGGCCCAGCCCGTCCACCGCGCCCAGTCCGTCCGCCCGGCCGAGCCTGTCCACCGCGCCGAGCCCGTCCACGCGGCCGAGCGCATCCACCAGGCCGAGCCCGTCCGCGCGGCCGAGTCCGTCGATCGGACCGACCTCGCCCGCGGACCTCTGCTCGCCGACCGGCATGAGCCCGTCGATCTGACCGACCTCGCCCGCGGACCCCTGCTCGCCGAGCGGCATGAGCCCGTCGATCTGACCGATTGCGTCGACCGACCCGAAAGCGTCGCCACCGTCGTCGTCGCCGGCGGTGTTGTCCTGGACGGGCCCGAAGCCGAACGTGGCGCGGGACCGGTTGGTCGTGTCGCGTTCGCTCTGCACGGCCACCCAGGTCTCCTCGGTCAGGATCAACGTGACCTGAGGCGGGACGTGCGCGTCGGGCTTGT
>NZ_DATCNW010000007.1:0-11053 GCF_036565025.1 Pengzhenrongella sp. | reverse complement strand
GGGGTCGGGCAGTCGACGTGAGGGGCGCGAGCCGGGAAGCCGATGTCAGGCGGGCGAGTCGGGCAGCCGAGGTCAGGCGGGCGAGCGGGGAAGCCGACGTGAGGGCGCAAGCGGGGAGGCGGGGATGAGGCTCGAGGCCGTCGGGATCCTGCTCGCCGCCTGCGGGTGGGGCGCCCGAGCGCCCTGGGCCGCGGTGCGCGCGTTCGCGCGGTTGCCGGGGCTGCGCGGCTCAGCCGACCGCCCCGACCTCGGCCGGTCGGGTCGCGCGGGACCGCCGGACCTGGACGTCCTCGTCCTGCTCGACCTGCTCGACGCCGCGATCGCGGCCGGCGCCGGCCTGCCGCGCGCGCTCGGTGCGGTGGGCGACGCGGCCGGGGGCGAGGCCGGGCAGGCGCTCGTGCGGGCGTCGTCGGCGCTGATGATGGGCGCGGACTGGCCGGCGGCCTGGCAGGGTGCACCGTCCCGGCTGTCCCCGGTCGTCGACGGACTTGCCCCGACGTGGATCACCGGCGCCGCACCCGGCCCTGCGCTGCGGGCCGCGGTCGGCCACCTGCGCCGGGAGCGACGCAGCGCGGCGCGGGAGGCGGCCGGACGGCTCGGGGTCCACCTCGTGCTGCCGCTGGGTCTGTGCTTCCTGCCGGCCTTCGTGCTGATCGGGCTCGTGCCGGTGATGATCTCGCTCGGGTCGGACCTGCTCGGCTGACCTGAACCGAATCCAGCGGCAAACCGTGTCCCAGGTGACAGGGGCCGGGCATCGTTCGCGGTCCTCGCAGCGTCGCGTAACAGGGAGCAGACCGTGTACACGTCTCGATCCAGCCGCGCTCTATCCACCGCAGCTGCCATCGCGCTGGCGCTCATCACCTTCACAGCAGGACCCGCCAGCGCCGGCGGTTCCAGCGGGCACTCCCTGCTGCGCGCCCAGCTCGTGGGCAGCATGCCGGCACCCGCAAGCCCGACGATCGCCGGGATCAACCCCGGTGGTGCCCCGTGGGTCAACGGACCGAGCCGGGTACGGGTGCGCGAGAACGGCCGGATCATGGTCCGGATCCAGGGCCTGGTCATCCCGCCACCGGTCGGGACCGGGGTCAACCCCGTCGCCTCGGTGGTCGCCACGCTGGTCTGCCACGACACGGTCACGGACTCCACCGAGCCGTTCACGTTGAGCATGGCCGGCAACGGGCACACCAAGGACGTCATCACGGTCCCGCGGCACTGTGCCGATCCCGGCGTGCTCATCCAGCCCGCCGCGAACCGCTCCGTCTACATCGCCTCCTCGGTCGCTCGGCACCACTAGCGACCGCAACCGGTGAGGGCAGGCATCTCGTGAACGCTACGAGGCGTCCGCGGGGCTGTCCTTCGGGTCAGCGTCGGATTCGTCGTTGGCCAGGATGAGGTAGAGCGAGCGCCGCGCGTCGCGAAGCACCGTGCGCGCGGCCTCCTGCTGGCCGACGGACCCTGAGCGGGCGAGCTGCCGGGTGGCGCTGAGGAGCTCGGCGATCGGCTCGCGCAGGTCGATCCGGCTGCCGAACTCCTCCTTCAGGGAGCTGAACGGGTCGCCCAGCTCCTCCGCGTGCTCGAGCACGTAGGCGCGCCCGTCGTCCGTGAGGGTGGCCATCTTGCGGCCCTGGTCGCGGGTGACCTCGACCAGACCCTCGTCCTCGAGCTGAGCAAGGACCGGGTAGATCGTGCCGGGGCTGGGTCGCCAGACTCCCTCGCTTCGCTCGGCGATCCGCTGCATCAGCTGGTAGCCGTGCATCGGAGCCTCGCCGAGCAGCTGCAGCACCGCGGCTCGGACGTCGCCCCGGGGGGCTCGCATCCCGCGCCGTCGGCCCGGTCCGCGGCCCTCCCCGCCCCAGCCGGGGCCGCCGTGGTGGCCCATGCCCGGACCGAATCCGGGGCCGAACGGTGCGTGGTGGTGGTGGTGCCGCCGCGGTCGGTCGGCGTGGTCGTCGTGGTCGATATCTGTGTTCAGCGCGTCTCTCATGACACGCTCCTCTCTCTTGTCGATACGCTCACGATATATCGTTGGCGTATCGCTGACAAGAGTTTATGGGCCACCGATCGACGACGGCGTCTCGGTCCTCCCCGAGCGTCACTCGTGATCGGCGGGCACGGCGGCGACGATGCGCGCGGCCTCGGCCGCCTCGAGAATGGCCCCGCTGCGGAATCGGCTGGGATGCACAGGTGAACCTCGACCCGCCCGCTCCCACCTCGACCCCAGGTTGGTGCGCGAGCGTCAAACCGGGAGACGTTGTCGTATTTCGGCGGTGGGACGACAACAACTCCCGGTTCGACGAGTACACATCAACCGACGTCGGCGGCGGTTCTCCGCCGGATGATCTCGCTCCACGCGCACGCCAGGTGCAGGACAAAGAATCCGACGAACACCGCCGCCGCGAACCGCTGCTCACCCGCGCCCGCGTGCTGGTAGGTGGTCAGCGAGACGTAGCGGAGAGTGCCGTGGTTGTTCAGAGGGTGCGGGCACTCGGGTGTCCCACCACTCGGGCCGCCGCGCCAGATGAACGGAACGGCGGACATCGCAGCGAGAAACGCCAGCGTATGAATGATCTTGAGCACCTGCACGGCCCTCCGAGGCAACGGCCCGAACGCCATCTGCTGCGCGTTCGCTCTGCGCGTCTTGGCGGCGATACCCGGCCGACTCGATCCCTTGCCGCGAGCGGGAAAGCGCGCCTCCTGCACCGCGAGGCACCACACCTGCCCGGCCACCAGGGCAGGCACCGCGACGATCAACACCGCGCCCAGTCCATGCAGCGGACGAGCCCGGACCACGGTCAGGAGCACGACTGCAGTGGCGAGGACAGCTCCGGACCCGGCAACGGCCATCGCCAACCGGCCGAACAGGACCGCTGTCGACGACCCGATCAACCAGTCGCGCCACGTCCTACCCGACGTGCGGGTCGCGTCCGTCCAGGAGGCGCCGTCCCACCACCGAAGGCCCTGACCTCCGTCCGGGGCGGGATACCAGCCGGCGGGCGGCGAGTCGGCGGAGGGCCCGTCCTGGCTCACGGTCGATTCCCAGTCATGGCGTTAGCGCATTCAGCGGGACGCTCGTACCTCGCAACACCGTTGCAGTCTTCATCGTGCATGATCAGGATCGATCCACGATGCGGCCGATCGATGGACGGTCGACGACGCCGGCATTGGCTCCGGTGTCGCATCGTCGCCTCTGCATGCCGTCCACAGGCCGCCTGCGCGACGAGGTTTCCCCCGCTCGCAAGATCGGACGAGCAAAGCGGGGTCGAGAGCGCGCACGGTGATCCCTCGTGATTCCCTCGAGGGAAGGAACCCCCATGAAGCTCCACCTCTCTGCCGCCACCGCGCGTGCGAGACGGTCGGCCGAGGCCGGCATGGCCACCGCCGAGTACGCGATCGCGACGGTCGCGGCGGCCGGGTTCGCCGGGCTGCTCGTCGTCATCCTGCGCAGCGGCGAGGTCCGCGGGCTGCTGATGGGCATCATCCGCGGGGCCCTGAGGGTGTGAGCGCGCGCGAGCGGGGCAGCGTCACCGCCGAGCTGGCGATCGCGTTGCCGGCGGTGACGCTCCTGCTCGCGGCGGTGCTCGTGCTTGGTTCGGCGGCGTCGGGCCAGCTGCGATGCGCCGACGCCGCGCGCGCCGGAGCCAGGGCGGCGGCGATTGGTGAGGACCCCTCCGAGATCGTCGCGATCGCGAACCGGGTCGCGGGCGCGGGTGCCTCGGTCGGGGTCGACGTGAGCGGGGTCTGGGTCACCGTCACGGTCGGCCGTTCGGTCCTCGCGGGCCCGTTCGCCGGCGGACCGCTGCGAGCGCAGGCGTCCGCCGTCGCTCGGGTCGAGCCGTGAGCGGGCGACGGGACCCGCGCGAGCCGGGCGCGCGGGGAGCGGGCGCACTCGGCACGAGGAGCGCGCCCACCCTGCGGGACCGTTCCTGGTTCGACGATCGGGGCTCCGGGACGGTGCTCACGTTAGGTCTGGTCGCGGTCGTCCTGGTGCTGTTCACTGCGATCGCCCTGCTCGGCCGGGCGCAGTCCGCCCGCGGAGCGGCCCAGGCCGCGGCCGACCTCGGCGCGCTCGCGGCCGCGCAGCAACTCCTCGACGGGCCCGGCGCCGGGTCCGGGCCGGCGTCCGGCGCCGGCGGCGAGGCCTGCGCGATCGCCCGCGAGGTCGCGGCCGCCAATGCTGCGCACCTGACCGGCTGCGTGCTCCTGCCCGAGGGCGTCGTTCGGGTCACGACCGAGCGGCGCGGCGGGCTCGGCAACGCGCGGGCGAGCGCTCGAGCGGGTCCGGCGCCGCCGGGTGCGGGTTGACGCTCGATCCGGCGCATGGGGTGGCCAGGTTCGAGGCAGACACGCGGTGTCGGTCCCGCCTTATCTAGTCCCCCTTAATGATTGACATCTAGGGGGACTAGAGAGACGCTGATGAAGCCAATGAAACGGCGTGCGGTTGAACGGGTCCTGCGGGCTCATGGGTGCAGCTCGCTTCGTCGACGCGGTGGGCACGAGGTCTGGGGCTGTCCGTGCGTCCGGCATACGGCGGCGCTCCCCAACCACCGCCAGATCACGGCGGGCGTTGTCAACAGTGTTCAGGAGCGAATGCGGTGCTTACCGGAAGGGTGGCTTCAGTGATCAAGACCTTTGCCGCTCGTGCCGCGCGCGAGGGTCGCTGGTGGGTCGTCAGCGTCGACGGGATCGGCGTGACCCAGTCACGCACCCTGCGCGATGCCCCGGCCCAGGCCCGCGGCCTGATCGCGGCAATCCTCGACGCCGACGAGGACGGGTTCAGCGTCGTCGTCGAACCCGTGCTCGATCCCGCGCTCACCGCGCAGGTGCGTGCTGCCCGGAGGCTGGTCGCGGACCTCGAGCGTTTCCAGCAAGAAGCCGCCGCTGCGTCGCGGACCGCGGCGCACGCACTCGTCGCCGCGGGGGTGTCGGGTGCGGACGCGGCGACCGTGCTCGACGTCTCCCCGCAGCGGGTCTCGCAGCTCCTCGCGCGGACCAAGCCAACCCGTGCCGCGTCGACCGTTCCAGCGGAGGGCTCCCCCGACGTGCACGATCGCTGAGGCTCAGCGGTCGAGTAGTCCCGGCAGGACCCGCCGAGGAAGCGGGTCTGTCATCACGTCACCTCACGCCGGGGCGTGCGCCAGGACGGCGTCGAGCAGGCGGACGGCGGCGGCCTTCTCGAGCGGGTTGTTCGCGTTGCCGCACTTGGGTGACTGCACGCACGCGGGGCAGCCGCTGGCGCAGCGGCAGGTCGCGATCGCCTCCCGGGTCGCGCGCAGCCACGTGGCGCCCAGCCGGAAGCCGCGCTCCGCGAACCCGGCGCCGCCCGGGTATCCGTCGTAGACGAAGACCGTCGCGCGCTCGGTGTCGACATGCATCGCGGTCGAGACGCCCCCGAGGTCCCAGCGGTCACACGTCGCGAGCAGCGGCAGCAGGCCGATCGAGGCATGCTCAGCGGCGTGCAGCGCGCCGGGCGCGGTCTCGGCGGTGATCCCCGCCTCCTCCAGCACCGACACGGGAACGGCCCACCAGACGGCGGCGGTCGTCAGCGCCTGGGCGGGCAGGTCGAGCTTCTCGGTCCCGAGCACGAGCATGTCCGGGATCCGCTTGCGCTGGAAGCTCACGACCTGGGTTGTCACGTCGACTTGACCGAAACCCCAGGTCACCGGCCCCCAAGCGCGCTCCTCGCGCGTCGTGCGGATGTCGATCGAGGTCTGCCAGCGCGCCCAGGTGCCGAAGTCGACGTCGCGCCGCCCGACGAGCGCGACCGCGTCGGCCAGGTGCAGATCCTCCACGACGAAGGTCGTGCCCTGGTGCACGTAGACCGCGCCGGGGTGCACCGTGGCGTCGGCAGCCCCGGCGTCGACCGTGCCGAGCAGGCGTCCGGTGCTGGCCTCGACGACCCGCACCGGGTCCCCGCCGGTGCCGCGCAGGTTGGTGAGCCGGGCGGCGCTGTCGTGGCTGGTCCAGTACCAGCCCGATGCCCGACGCCGCAGGGCCCCGCGCTCGACGAGCACGTCGAGCAGCTCGCGGGTATCCGCGCCGAACAGGGCCAGCTCCTCCACGCGCAGCGGCAGCTCGGCCGCCGCGGCGCACAGGTGCGGCGCGAGCACGTAGGGGTTGGCCGGGTCGAAGACCGTCGCCTCGACCGGCGCGTCGAAGATCGCCTCGGGGTGGTGCACCAGGAACGTGTCGAGCGGGTCCTCCCGCGCGACCAGCGCGACGAGCCCGTCCGCCCCGGCACGCCCCGCCCGACCGGCCTGCTGCCACAGCGATACCCGGGTGCCGGGCCAGCCGGCGATCAGCACGACGTCGAGCCCGGAGATGTCGACGCCCAGCTCGAGCGCGTTGGTCGTCGCGAGCGCCCGGAGCCGGCCGTCGCGGATCGACTCCTCGAGCGCGCGACGCTCCTCGGGCAGGTACCCGCCGCGGTAGGCGGCGACCCGGCCCGCGAGCCCGGGGTCGAGGGCGGTCAGCCGCCGCTGCGTCACGATCGCCACCGACTCCGCGGCCCGGCGGGACCGGGTGAACGCGAGCGTGTGCGCCCCGGCGAGGGTCAGGTCGGCGAGCAGCTCGGAGATCTCGGCGGTCGCGGACCGGCGCGGGCGGTCCGGGTCGTCCTCCACGAGGACGCTCCCGGCCGGGCCGCTGCCGGCCGGGCCGGCAAGGTCGGGCCGGTAGTCGGTGGCCCACGGGTCCACCTCGAGCGGCGCGCTCGACCAGGCGGAGTGCGCGCCGGGCAGCTCGGGCGGCTGCCACAGGGCGAACGTCTTGCGCCCCGCCGGCGACGCGTCCCGGGTGACGGCCACGACGTCGTCGGCGTCGACGCCGAGCAGGCGGGATGCGCTGACGGTCGGGTCGGACGTCGTCGCCGAGGCGAGCAGGAAGGTCGGGCCGGGGCCGGTCCCGTAGTGCTCGGCGAGCCGGCGCAACCGGCGCAGCACGAGCGAGACGTGCGCTCCGAACACCCCGCGGAACGCGTGGCACTCGTCGACCACGACGTAGCGCAGGGAGGCGAGCAGCCGCGCCCAGCGGCGGTGCCCGGGCAGCAGCGCGAAATGCAGGAAGTCGGGGTTGGTGAGCACGACGTCGGCGTAGTCCTGGACCCAGCGTCGCTCGCTGACCGCGGTGTCACCGTCGCAGGTCGCGACCTTCACGTCGCGCGAGCGTGCCGCGGCGAGCAGCCGGTCGAGCGTGGAGAGCTGATCGGCGGCGAGCGCCTTGGTCGGGCAGAGGTAGAGCACCGACCCGCGTCGCGGTACCGACTCGATCCGGCCGGGGTCAAGGGTCCCGGCGCCGATGTCGGCGCGCACCGCGGTGAGGGAGGGCAGCCAGAATGCGAGCGACTTGCCGGACCCGGTCGACGTCGCGAGGACCGTGTGCCGGCCGGACCACGCCGCGTCGGCGGCCTCGACCTGGTGCCGCCAGGGGCGCTCGACCCCGAGCGCGCGGTAGCCCGCGACGAGCGAGGTATCGGCCCAGGCCGGCCAGTCCACGTGCTCGCCGGCCCGTGCGGGCAGGTGCTCCACATGGGTGAGCCGGTCGGCCCGACGCCCGCCCGCGAGCAGCACGTCGAGCAGCGCATCCGTGTCCCGCACCGCCTCGACCACGCCCCAGTCTCCCATCGCACGTTGCCCGCACCGCGGTCCGATTGCGGGCTCGAGCCGCCCCGCGGGCCGTCCGGTGCGCCGGGCGCGCTCCGGAACAGCGTGGCGCCGACTCGCTGGTGAATTCTGGGCCAAAACGCCCGAGCGACCCGCGCGGGGCCCATACTCCGATATGGGCCGGAGCACCGCTCTTTGGTTGAATGAGCACTACCACCGAAGGGGTGAAGTATGGAGCTCTCGGTCACGAGCCGTGAACGCGGCGACTGCACGGTCATCGCCGTCACCGGCGAGGTCGACGTCTACACGGCGACTGCACTGCGCGAACGGCTCGCGGATCTGATCGACGCCGAGCACACGGACCTCATCGTGGACCTCACCGGAGTGGGTTTCCTCGACTCGACAGGGCTCGGGGTGCTCGTCGGCGCGCTCAAGAAGATCCGGGGTCTTGGTGGTCGCCTGCAGCTGGTCATCGACCAGGAGAAGGTCATGAAGCTCTTCCGGATCACCGCCCTCACGCAGGTCTTCACGATCCACGACAACCTTGCGGAAGCCCTCCGCAACTAGCCCTCAAACCCCCCAGCGTTCTGCAAACTCCGTGAGTTCTGCGAACTCCCGGAGTTTGCAGAACGCGGCGATGTTCGCAGAACGGGGGGGTAGGGCCCTGTCACATCGGTGATGTGAGGGCGTGCCCGGTGTGACCGGACTGTTTTAGACGCGGCGGGGGCGTTGCCGGTTCGGACCCGGCTGGCGTCCTCGCCAAAGGTGCTCGCTACCGCCGGACTCGTGACGAGGCCGCGAACGACGCGACCCGTCCGGCATGGTCTTCACCCTCGATCCCGCCGTGCCGTGCCCGCTGGCACTGTGCACCCATTCAGACGAAGCAGGGTCCCGAATCGTTGGGGCACGGCGGTGGAGGTCGCCCCGGCCCGACGCCGACTGTTCGCAGCCCGCGCCGGCCGTGCGCCGGCCGTGCCGGTCGTGCGCCACGCGCCGGCCACGCAGCCAAATCCCGCCGTCGTTCTGGTTAGACTGCAGCCCTCTGCGCGGCAATGCCGCCGCGCGGTTTCCAGGGGGCCGGAACGCAAGGCCATGCAGTCGTCATCAGGAGGACGGATGCTCACGCTCGGTTCCACGAGCCTCACCATCGTCGGGGTCGTCGCCGCCATCGCCGTCGCCTGCTTGTTCTTCGCCGTGGTGCTGCGCCGTCAGGTGCTCGCCGCGGGCGAGGGCACGACGAAGATGCAGACGATCGCCGCAGCCATCCAGGAAGGCGCGGCCGCCTACCTCAACCGGCAGTTCAAGACGCTGGCGCTGTTCGCCCTGATCGTCTTCGCACTGCTCTTCCTGCTCCCGGGCGAGGCAGGGATCCGGGTAGGACGCTCACTGTTCTTCCTGCTCGGAGCGGGTTTCTCGGCCTCCATCGGCTATCTCGGCATGTGGCTCGCGACGCGCGCGAACCTGCGCGTCGCTGCCGTCGCGTCGGAGCCGGGCGGGCGCGCCGAGGGCGCGCGGATCGCGTTCCGGACCGGCGGCGTCGTCGGCATGTGCGTCGTCGGCTTCGGTCTGGTGGGTGCCGCGACCGTGGTGCTGATCTACCGCGGCGAGGCGCCCGCGGTGCTCGAGGGCTTCGGATTCGGGGCCGCGCTGCTCGCCATGTTCATGCGCGTGGGCGGTGGCATCTTCACCAAGGCCGCCGACGTCGGCGCGGACCTGGTCGGCAAGGTCGAGCAGGGCATCCCCGAGGACGACCCGCGCAACGCCGCGACGATCGCCGACAACGTCGGGGACAACGTCGGGGACTGCGCCGGGATGGCCGCGGACCTGTTCGAGTCCTACGCCGTCACGCTCGTCGCGGCGCTCATCCTGGGCAAGGCGGCGTTCGGCGAGCAGGGCCTGGTGTTTCCGCTCATCGTGCCGGCGATCGGTGCGCTCACCGCCGTGCTCGGCGTGCTCATCACCCGCGTGCGCGGCAACGAGAGCGGCCTCGCGGCGATCAACCGCGGCTTCTACATCTCGGCGGCCGTCGCGGCGGCGCTCAGCTCGCTCGCCGCGTTCATCTACCTGCCGGCGACGTTCGCCGAGCTGCCCGGCGTCGGTGCCTCGCTCGTCCACAACTCCGGCGACCCGCGCCTGATCGCCACCGCCGCGGTCATCATCGGCATCGTGCTCGCGGGAATCATCCTGTGGCTGACCGGCTACTTCACCGGCACGACGTCGAAGCCCACGCTGATGGTCGCCCGCACCTCGCTGACCGGCGCAGCGACCGTGGTGCTGTCCGGGCTCGGTGTCGGGTTCGAGTCGACCGCGTACACCGCGGGCATCATCGCCGCAGCGATCTGCGCGGCGTACCTGATCTCGGGCGGCTCGATCCTGCTCGCGCTCTTCCTGATCGCACTCGCCGGGTGCGGCCTGCTGACCACGGTCGGCGTGATCGTCGCGATGGACACCTTCGGCCCGGTCAGCGACAACGCGCAGGGCATCGCGGAGATGTCCGGCGACGTCACGCCCGAGGGCGCCCAGGTGCTCACCGACCTCGACGCCGTCGGCAACACCACGAAGGCGATCACCAAGGGCATCGCGATCTCGACCGCGGTGCTCGCCGCGACCGCGCTGTTCGGCTCCTACGCCGACACCGTCAGCACGTCCCTCGCCGAGCTCGGCGAGAAGGCCTCCAGCGTGACCGGGGTCACGGCCGCGATGCTGACCTACGAGATCATCTCCCCGATCACGCTGGTCGGGGTGATCCTCGGCGGCGCGACGGTGTTCCTGTTCTCGGGCCTGCTGATCGACGCGGTCACCCGCGCCGCCGGCGCGATCGTGTTCGAGGTGCGGCGTCAGTTCCGCGACCACCCCGGGATCATGACCGGGGAGGTGCGGCCCGAGTACGGCAAGGTCGTCGACATTTGCACCCGCGACTCGCTCCGCGAGCTCGCGACGCCCGGCCTGCTCGCGGCGTCCGCGCCCATCGCCGTCGGCTTCGGGCTCGGCGTCGGTCCGCTCGCGGGCTTCCTCGCCGGGGCGATCGCGACCGGCGTGCTGATGGCCGTGTTCCTCGCGAACTCGGGCGGCTCATGGGACAACGCGAAGAAGATCGTCGAGGACGGAAACTTCGGCGGAAAGAACTCGCCGGCCCACCAGGCGGTCGTCATCGGTGACACCGTGGGTGACCCGTTCAAGGACACCGCCGGCCCGGCGATCAACCCGCTCATCAAGGTGATGAACCTGGTCTCGCTGCTGATCGCCCCGGCGATCATCACGATCACCGTCGGCCCCGACGCGAACCAGACGCTCCGGCTCACGATCGCCCTCGCCGCCTCGGCGATCGCGTTCGGCGCGGTGCTCGCCGCCCGCCTGCGGGCGATCAAGGTCGACGCGGACGCGCGCACCGAGCACGAGTCCCAGCTGGTCTGACCCGCTCGTCGCTTTCGACCTGTCAGACCCAGCGCGCGCTC
>NZ_DATCNW010000006.1:0-16689 GCF_036565025.1 Pengzhenrongella sp. | reverse complement strand
CGACGACGCCGTCCGCGTCAACGCCGTCCGCCACACCGACGACACCGTCCCCCGCGACCGTGCCCGCCGCCCGGTCCACCTGCGCGGCGGAACGCCGCTGGACCACCAAGCCGCAGATCGGCAGCGAGGACATGAGCCAGTCCCCGCTCTACGCCGTGCGCGTCGGGCGGCACGACTGCTTCGACCGCGTGGTCTTCGACATCAACGGCCCCCAGCCGGTGGGCTTCGTCGTCAAGTACGTGCCCGTCGTCACCACCGACCCGAAGGGCGACCCGCTGCCGGTCGCCGGTCGGGCCGTGCTCCAGGTCGTCGTCCGGGCGCCGATCTTCGGCGAGGACAGCCAGGGGCACCAGCCGTGGCGCGCAGCGCCGCAGACCGGCGCGAGTCTCGTCGCCCCCGCGTCGATCGCCGGCTGGGACTCCCTCGCGGCCGTGACGTTCGCCGGGTCGTTCGAGGGCGTCACCACGGTCGCCGTCGGCGTCCACGAGAAGACGCCGTTCCGGGCCTGGGTGTACAGCGAACCGGGCTACCAGCACGTGGTGGTCGACATCACGCACTGAACGACCGACCCGACCGACCCGGCTGACCCGACCGACCCGACCGACCCGGCTGACCCGACTGACCCGACCGACCTGGCCGACCGTCGGGCCGGCCGGGTCCGTTCGGGTTCGGCGAGGCCCCCCGGGCGCCCGCCCACACCGGGTACGCTCAACCACAGTCCACCGAGTCGAACACCGACCCGGGACGGCCCGCGACCAGACCTCGAGCTCGACCTGCCGCACGCATGAGCGGCAGGACGTCCGCAAGGTCTCTCGCGCCTGTAGCTCAGGGGATAGAGCACCGCTCTCCTAAAGCGGGTGTCGGCAGTTCGAATCTGCCCAGGCGCACAGAGTGTTATTGGAGGTCAGGAGGCTGAGGCCTCGTCGGGGTGGTCGGTCGGGTCGGTCGCTTCAGCCGAAATGGTCAGTGAATGGTCAGTGAACTCGGGCAGGCGCTCCATGGCGCGCCACGGCGCGTCGGAGAACAGGTGGCCGTACAGGTCCATCGTCATCGTCGCTGACGCGTGCCCGAGGATGACCTGGACCGCCTTGACGTCGGCGCCGGCCGCGATGAGGAGCGACGCCGCAGTGTGCCGCAGATCGTGGATCGTGGTTCCCGCCAGGCCCGCAGACCGAGTGCTCGAGGTCCACTTGCTTCGAAGCCGGAAGTTCGTGTTCGTCCAGATGAGGCCGCTCGGCGTCGGGAACAGGTAGTCGCTCGATGCGGCGCCAGCGGTGCGGCACCGCACGTACTCCGCGACCGCGGCCGGCACCGGAACGGTTCGCGACCGGTGCGTCTTCGTCGATCCCAGCACCGCTCGGCTGGTCCGCTTTGACTGCGGCGCCGCTCGATGCACCCGCAGGCCGAGACCGTGCGGTGTCTCGATGACGTCGCCGACGGTCAGTGCGGCCATCTCGGAGAAGCGACAGCCGGACAGGCCGAGGAAGAGCACAACCGGCCGGCACTGGACCGGGACCGTGTCGGCGAGCCGTCCAAGTTCCGGCGCGCTGAGCCAGTGCGGCTCGCGGCGGGTGTTCCCGTGCGGCAGCGGCACCTGTTTGGCGACGTTCGTCGCGAGCCGGCGGTCCTGAAGCGCACGGTCGAGCACCAAGCGCATCACCGACAACGCCCGCCTCCTTGTTGATGTGGCCAGACCCCGCGTCGTCATCTCCGTCAGCGCAAGCTCGATGTCGGTCGCGCTGATCGCCGCCAGCGGGAGACGACCGAGCACCGGGAGGATGTCACGGTCCAGGAGGTACCGCGTCGTCTCCTGGCTGCGCGCGGCCAGGTGCTCGCGGGACGACTGCCACTCCTCGGCGAGACGGGCGAAACTCATCCGGCCGCGCGCCGGATCGATCCAGTCGCCTGCCCGGAGCTTCGAGGTCTGGTCCGCCTGCCACCGCTTCGCGTCCGACAGGCGGTGGAATGACTTCTGCGCGATCACCCGCTGCTCCGAGAAGATCTTGACCCTCCACGACACCTGTCCCGACGACAGGGTGCGCCGGGAGATTGCCATCAGGCCGCGCCGTCGGTGCCGCTGTCCGGATAGACGAAGTCGGCGGGCAGGAGGACGACTGTCCCCAGCCGTCTGGAGGGCACCTGCCCGGTCTCGGCGAGGTGGTACAGGGTGCGAACGGGGACGCCCATGATCCGCGAGGCCTCCTTCACGCGGTAGTACAACCGAGGGGTAGGGATTGGTTCGTTCATCGTCTTCTCCTGGGGTGGATAGGTGTACTGCGGGAGCTAGCGACCCATCACGGGTCCATCTCGCGCCGGCTCGACCGGGATTGTCGAGCGGCTCAACGCGTTCTGTGGACGACGGGAGCGATCGAGGCCCTGTGGATCCCGGTTGCGGCCGGGGCTCTGAGAGCGCAGCGGCGGGACCGGCGCGGCGGCGTCTGAGTGGTGGGTGGCCCAGGTTTCGGTGGCGGCGAGTTCGATGTGGCTGGTGGCGAGGATCTGGTCGAGGATGTCGCGGCCGGTGGGGGGCTTGCCGGCGCGGGGGAGGCAGTCGTCGTGGGCGTCGGTGATGACGTAGGTGCGGTTGAGGTCGCGGCCGCGGCTCATGGCGACGTAGAGGTCTTCGCGGCCCATGCCGGGTGCAGCGATGGTGTGGGTCTCGTCGACGGTCATGCCCTGGGTCCGGGCGGTGGTGGTCGCGTACCCGAGCTCGACGTGCTCGCGGACGTACGACGCGGGCAGCCGGACGGTCGCGCCGTCGCTGGTGCCGTCGCCTCCTTGCTGGGCGGGGCGGGCGAGGACGGCGCCGCCGGGCAGGACCGTGGTGATGTCCCAGAAGGCGCCGTTGCGGACGTACCCGTCGGCGGTGGTCAGGTGGCGGTTGTTGCGGCGGGTCACGATGCGGTCCCCGACGCCGGCGGTAAGCCCGTCGTGCAGGGTGACGCCCGTGCGGGAGATGGTGCCGGCGAGGATCCCGTCGGCGTGCGCGCGGGCGTTCAGGGCGAGGACGGTGCGGTTGTCGACCGCTTGCAGGATCGCGATCCGCCCCTTGTCGTGGGCGGTGGTGACGGCGGTCAGGGCGGCGTCGAGCATCGCCTCGCTGCTGCCGGCGCTAATCGCGCCGTGTGCCTCGTACGCGTCCAGGGCTTGGGGGTGGGCGCGGCGTAGCTCGAGGCTGGCGCGGGCTTCCCAGGGGTGGGTGAACCGCCACAGGGTGGTCAGCTCGGCGGTGGGACCGCGGCGGGCGAGCATCCCGAACCCGCCGCCGGCGTCGACCGATCCTCGTTGCAGGTGGTCCCCGACGAGCAGCACCTTCGCCCGGGCGCCCTGCGCCTGGGTGACGAGTGCGGCGAGGGTGCGGGTGTCGGCGAGGGAGGCTTCGTCGATGATGACGAGTTGCCCGAACCCGAACCGCCATTGGTCTTGGACCGCGCGCAGCCGCCACTGCGCGCGCTCGGCCTGGTCCCGCTCGGCGTAGGTCGCGGCCGCGGTCCTGGCCTGCTCGAGCAGGTCGTACCGGGCGCGGCGTTCGGCGGCACCTTGCCCAGTGGACTCCCACAGCCACTTCGCGGTGGTCTCGCACGGGGAGCCCAGGGCCGTGGCCAGGGTGTGCGCGGCGGACGCGGACGGGGCCAGGCCGACGACCGGTCCGATGTGCGTCGACCAGTACGAGGTGAGCGCGGCCAAGGTGGTGGTCTTGCCCGACCCGGCGGCGCCGACCATCGCGTCGAGCAGGTGCCCGGAGGTCAGGACCGCCTCGACCGCGGCGCGCTGGTCGGAAGCGAGCGGTGCGAGGTGCGGGTCGACCAGGACGCGGCCGGCCTCGTCCAGAGGGCGCATGCGGTACGGGGTGGCTTCGGCGGCGTCGATCAGGGTCTTCTCGGCGGCCAGCAGCTCGACGCAGGTGAACAGCTCCTCACCCGTGCGCCGGGTCTGCGGGTCGCGGGTGTCGTCGAGCCGCACGCACCCCGCGGCGGCGTCCCGGGTGATCTCGTTGAGCAGCGTGAGGCGGTCGCCCGGTGTCGCCATCCGCAGCAGCTTGGACGCGCGCAGCGCCGCGGCGCCCAGGTTCCACGTCGTCCACACCGACCGCCTCTCCGACACGTCGGCCACCACCTGGGCGGTCAGGGCGGCCCGGACCTCGGGGCCGACGTCGTGGGCGTGCAACGCCCGCCCGTAGCTGCCCCGCAAGGCGCGGGAGGCCAGGTCGTGGGGGTCGACGCCGGTCAGGGCTCGGGCGCGGTTGGCCCACTGGGTGAACAGGTCGGTGAGCCGGTGCAGGGTCTTGGGGGCGCGGGTCACCAACGCGAAGTGCTGCCGGGCCCGGGTCGTCTCCGTGCGGGACGGTGCCCGCCCGTGGCTCGCCTGGAAGTCCTCGGCCCAGTCCAGCTCGGCTTCGTGGATCTGCTCGGCCCGGGTTGAAAACCCGGCCAGCACGTCCTCGCCGATCCCGGTGAGCTCGAAGGCGGGGTTCCGCCGCGCCCCGCGCTCGCGCATGGCCCACTCGACGGGCAGACGGCGGGTGAGCTCGTCGGCGAGCAGCACGTCGTACAGCTCGGACACCGTCACCGCCGCGGCGTACACGGCCTGCCCGTCCAGGGACCGCCACCCGCCGTCGGCGCTCTGGGCCTTGTTCGCGAGGACGACGTGGGTGTGCAGGTTCGGGTCGGTGGCCCGGGTATCGAAGTGCTCGAACGCGGCCGCGATCATCCCGCCCGTGCGGACCTGCCGGCACCCACCCGCCCCGACCCGGGTCCGTACCACCTTCGCCTCGACGAACTCCAGGGCCGCCTGCAGGGCGGCGCGGTGCGCGGCGTGCACCTGCTCCCGGGTTTCGTCGTCGGCCAACGCCCACAGCACCGACACCGACTTCGGGGCCGTGAACGTCAGGTCGAACCCGACCACCGTGTGCGGCGCCGGATCCGGACCTGACGACGTGCTGACCCGGGTCGTGGGTGTTTGGCGCAGGAAGGACCGCCCGAGCGGTTCACCGGTCAGCGGGTCGTGGCCCTTGCCGAACACTGCGGCCATGGCGTCTTCGGTAACGACCGCCCCGGGCTGCAGGCGGTTCGCGCCGGCGCCGAGGCCGGCCAACCCGGAGCCGCACCAGCGCCCGGGCGGGTTCCCGGTCCGGGCGTAGTACGCCGTCAACGACTCACCCGGCCCGAGGGGGGCGTCGCCCGCAGCGACCTGACGGGTCAGGTACTTATACCCGTCGCCGGCGTCGAGCTTGTGCATCGACATCACCGGGCAACCACCCCCTCCCTCGTCAGGGCCTGCCACCGCGCTCCAGGTCTCGTGCTTGGCCTCTTACCCAGCAGGAGTGCGCCGAAGCCGCGAAAACAGGGCTCACTCGGGAGAGACCCCGCGCCGCGCACGTGGCAGCTCGATCGGGCCGAGGCCCTGCGGTGTCCAGCCGCACCTGGAGGTGCGCGCACGGGAGAACACGATCTGTGGCACCTCGCCTGAGCGAGCCTGGGATGGCCGGTTGAGGCATTCTCGGGACGGATTCGTTCAGCACGGAGATGCTCATCTCGTGAGCGATCCGCTGGCAGTTGAGGTGTTCCCTGTGCCGCTGGAGCCTGCGTTCGTCTGCTACCTGACGTGGCGATCGTCCGGGCCGATCACCGAGGCCGACCTCGACCTCCTCGTGGGCAGGCTCGAGAAGGCCGATCCCGAGGTCTGCCTACAGATGCCGAACGACGAGGAGCCTGATTTCGTCGTCTCACTCGGGAGCATGGCAACCGGGTACTTCGAAGCGGCGGCCGAGAGCGTGACCCTGCTGCTCGCCGCGACCGCTGCGCTCGAAATCAACGCCGAGCTCATCGAAGCTGAGGTCTGTTCCGAGGATGGGCAAGCGCGCTTCGACTGCGCCGAGCTGGTTCAGGGACTGGGTTCCTGACCGCCGCGCCGCCGCCAGCACGATGACCCAGGCGGCGGACGACGAGCCCGCCGACGGCGATGACGACCAGGCTCGCCAACCCCTGCTCGGCACGCCGTGCAAGAAGAGTCCAGGATTTGAGCGGCTGGCTGGGGGCGTGTCCGCAGTATGCGGAAGCACGGTACGAACCTCGTTGCGAGTTCAGCCCGCTGACTGCCGAGAGTGCAGCGACGTGCGCTGGTTCGACTCAGGCGTCAACGCGGACGCGATCGTCCACGGCCACCTCGTCGGCAGGGCACCTTACGGTCATCTGCGGGGAGGCTTGCGCGGGGCAGGCGGCCCCCTTCACCAGCATTGTCAGCACGTTCGACCCTTGGGCGGGGGAACAGCGTTTAGGTGGCGCTAAGCGCTGTTTGGGCGGGAGCAACGCCAGCCCACAAACCGAGCACGCCGAGGTTCAGCGCTGCGTCTGCTCAGGTGCGAGGATCGCAGCGTGGAGGACTTCGATCCGAGCCGAGAGGTTGCCGTGAGCCAAGCATCCCGAGGTCAAGCACCTCTTCCGATCCTCGTCGGCCTTCTGCTCTTGATGATTCGCGGTGTACTTCTCTGGCCGATCGTGCCTCTCGCATTGGCGTGGTGGGTTGTGGGTTGGGCCGTTTTTCACCGAAGGTCAGTTCGCCCTGCGCAGCTCCTCGGATGGGTTGATCTCAATCTGATTGCTGCGATTGAGCGCAGTATCCTGCGTCCGCTGATTAAGTCACCAATGCCGTGGACGCCGGCAAGCGAAGTCGCGGCGGTAACCCATCGAGTTAGATTCGCAGATCCAGCGTGAGGCGTCGGGTTCTCGGTGGTCGTGGTCTACCCCTGTCGCATGAGTCGTTGGCCACTTCGCTTGGGCCGCCGTGGGTGCGGGAGTTTTCGAGTCAGCATCATCACGTCGCCCCGACGGTGAGACGTTCGGTGTTGCTGGGGTGCGTCTACTCGAGGGCGTTCGACGTCGGCGGGCGAGTGGGCATGTCGGGATGCCTGCCCCACGCGGTGACCACCAGGTCATGGGTCGGGCCGTCGAGAAACTCAACTGATCGCCAGCGCACTCCGAACTCCGGGCAGGTGGCCCAGACGTCATCCCAAGAGCGTGCGGTCAGGGCGAGGCCGTCCGGTAGCCGCGTGAGTTCGAACGAGCCGTCGTCTCGGAGCTTCCCGATGACGAACCAGCGGTCCTGCACGAGAACCCCCTTTATGCCGCGCGGAGCTGGCGCGGCAGGGACTACCCGGGTCACGGTCGCTGACCTCGAGAGCGGTCCCCGCCTGCTGCCATCCACTCCCGCCGCGTCGGCTCCCGCCTCCGGTGCCCGGCCGCACCTGTTGTCGGGATGGTCCAATCGTGCCAGCAGGACACACGTTCATTCCGAGCCTTCCGCTCATGCCGCGGGGAGGGCGCACCTACACTCCAAACATGGCGATCGGTCGGCAGGCACATCGGCTGCAGCAGTTGCCCCGTGTCCAGGCTGAGTTCCCGAACCATGTCGACACCGTCGTGCAGATCCTGGATCTCTTCGACCTCGCGTGGCATGACTGCTATGGCGAGGTCAATCCCCCCGAATCTGTCATCGACGATATCTTCGTGACCGCCGGAGGCGACCTCGCGCTACTGATCGATGCAACTCATCTCGCTGTCCAGGACTGGCGTGATCTCAAGGTGCGAGCAGATCAGTCGCGCCAACTCGGCTGACCGATCGGAGCGCCCGTACATGCCGCTCCGCGGTCGCATCAAGTGGCGGCCGCCAGCGACTTGGGTGGCGTTAAGTGGTGTTCGGCGACCAGCGTCAATGGGGATCCGTTGCAGCGGCATGGCCAAGAGATCCGCCAGGGCGAGGTCGGCGCGTCGCACGTCGAGCTGCCCGGCCATGACCCGTCGTCTCCAGACCGATGCGACCTCCAGATCGATCAGTTCCGGCGCGGCCAACTCGTGGCCGCGCCGGCTCAGGCGGGCTGCATCGCCATCGGAGGTGGTCCCATCCCGGTGGCAAGCGACAAGGAGTCAAGCTACAGACCCTGTGGTTCACGGCGAATCAGGGCGACGGAGACACACGTTCCCGAAATGATGGGGCGGTGATGACATTGCCTGAGGCGCGAGACGTCGTGAGAGAGCTTGCTCTTGCCGCGACCGAAGGGGGAACCGACGCCTGGGTTGCCGGCGCGCAACTGCTTGAGCAACTCGATGGCAGGTCGTGGCTGCTGCTGGATGAAGCCGCCCGCGCCTTCACCTACGCCGACGGAACCCCCGTTAGCGGCACCCGAGGATGGCTCGGCACGTCGGCCGCCGAGCCCACTGGGTTTGTCGCGGCGGTCACCAGCCTCCACGTGGACGGACGAATCCGACAGCGAGCCACTCGGATGCTTGCCGAGAGGGACAGCCGCTTGGCCACGACCGCAATTGCCGTCCGCCTGCTCGACCGCGTCCCCCAAGTCCGCGAGGAAGCACGGCGTGCACTTCTCTCCAGGCCGGCCGCCAGCAATGCAGAGGTCGTCCTTGGAGTGCTGTTGGCTGGGCGCGGTCGCCAGTACGCCGCAGCCGCCCTCGAGTCGGTGCGCGAGACCTTCCTCGACGTGCTGTCAGCGGGGGAGTTCCTCGCCCCTCTGCTGTCCTCCCGGCAGCGCGATGTTCGTCGATGGGCGTTCACCTTCGGCCACGAGCGCCACCTCCTGACGTCCGAACAGCTGCTGGCCGCAGTATGGTCCGACCCGGACCAGTGGCTTCGCGCCGCCTGCTCCGAGTGGCTCTCGGAAGTCGCGACACCACAGCAGCTACGCACGCTCCTGACCGCAAGAACTGTCGAGGCCCGGCTTGTGGCACTCGCCCGAATCCCCGACGACGACCTCGACGACGATGACCTGGTTCCGCTGCTCGCCGACCCAGCCCCCCGCGTGCGTGAACAGGTGCGCTGGCGCGCCCGCCGCCGAGGCATTGACGCGGCGGACTGGTACCGCGGACAGCTCGACGTGCCCACCACGCCGGCGCGCACCCTAGCTGCGTCTTTGGACGGGCTCGCCGCGGTAGGCGGACCCCAGGACCTCGCAGCGTTCACGACGCGGCTGCGTCACAGCCGCGTTCGAGTCCGAGCAGCCGCGGTCACCGGGGTGAGCACGTACGCGGCAAGGGAAGAGGCAGTCGCCGCACTGGAGCCGGTACTGCTGGACTCGAGTCCTCGCGTGAGCTCTACTGCCGCGCGAGCCCTTGTTCGCCTCCAAGCCCCGCGGGCAACAGCGGAAGTCGCCTGGACCTCCGAGCAGACATGGAGCCGGCGAGCCGCCTGGCTGCTGAGCCGCGGGGCCGGCAGCTGGGACCGAGTCGAGGCCGACCTCCGGGCCTGTGCGGACGCCGACTCACAACTGGCGTCTCGAGGGCTCGAAGGCGTACGCAACTGGCTCGAGACCAGCGCCGCAACCACGTACGCGGTCCTGTCGGAGGCGCAGAGCGAACGCATCCGCGAACTGCTCGCAACCGACTCCCTTGGCGAAGCCACACGCCGGAACGTGGCTTTCCACGCTCGAATCCAGCTTCCGCCGCCCTCTGCCCTGGTGCCCGATGACGATGCCATCGCCATGACGAAGCCGAGCCGCCCACGGCGATGGCTACGGATCCTTCGCCGCGACTGAACGGCTTCGCAAGGGCAGCCATCGGGGCAGGCAAGGTTTGTGGTTGACATCGCCCTCGCGCCACGCGACGCGGGGGTGCGTGATGCGCGTTGCACCACATAGCGGTCGTTAACCACCGCCCAAGCGGTCCGTGCACCGATGATGAGATCGGTGTCACTCGTGCCCCAGTCCCGGCC
This sequence comes from Pengzhenrongella sp., assembly GCF_036565025.1. Taxonomy (NCBI): domain Bacteria; kingdom Bacillati; phylum Actinomycetota; class Actinomycetes; order Micrococcales; genus Pengzhenrongella; species Pengzhenrongella sp. The sequence continues at coordinate 6,972 of NZ_DATCNW010000006.1, read as the reverse complement.
CGCATGGCGCTGACGCATCCTGACGAGGACCGGACGGACCGGGCTCCGGGGTGCGCGATACTGGCCGCGTGCTTGAGCGGATGAGCGTCTTCGACTTGGCCGAGCTCGCGGCTGACATCTGGGTCGGGTAGTACCACAGGTTGGGATTGCTGATGACGGCAGGAGATTTCCGGACAATCGGTGCCCAGGCCGGGGGCTGGGATTCTCGGGTGGGATCCGAGGCGGCCGTGTCTGTACGGGCGGCGCTTCGGTATAATCGGATCGGCGGGATCTGCGGGCTATTATTCGTGGTCTTCGAGATTGTTTTCCAGATAGCCCGCATGACACCAGGTATTGCACTCTCGGCCTTATGGTTTCTGGCGATGATCGGTTTCTTTATCCTCAACGGCCGGACCACCTCCAGAGCGCGACACCAAGCAGTGGCCTACCTCGGCATGCCCGAGTCGATCCGATCGTACGTACCGCTAAAATCCACCGCTGACTTCGACAAATGGATCAACGCAAGAAGCCGACATGGTTGGCCCCGCAAGGGCTGGCGTCGGTGAGTTGACCACGCAGCATTGGACGAGGGCAACAACTCCTTATCCTCCCCGGCAGGATTGTTGGATTGCCGGCGAGTGGGTCCGCTGGCAACGTGGGTTTGTGACGGACAGAAACGAGTAGTCATATCTCGACCCGTCGGTACGGGCTGGAGCAACAGGCTTGACGATTGACGTATTCGACGCGACCTGAGCGACGGGCCCGAGCCCTACTTCAAGGCGGATGCAAGTCCGATGGTTGAGTCGGCAGGTGACGAAAACCCGCCCGTGGTCCACAGACGGCGCAGGACGCTCGACACAACTTAGCGGTCGTCAAGTGATGGTTCCGCCGCCAGCGACTTGAGTGGCGGTAGGTGCTGCGCTGGCGGTCACGTCTGGGCTCGGGTCGTCGCTGTCCGGATCCGGGCGCGCATCGCTGACCACGCTGACACCGAAATGCGGATTGCGCACGCCTGGCCATGTAAGGAATGGCCATGCTAGCCGTCGGCGTGTTGGGCTTCGGGTTGGAGGGATTCCTCGAGCTCGCCCTGGCCTCCTTCGTGCTGCTGATGCGGCTGTCGGCGCTGGCCGGCCGGCCCGGCGGGGTGGACCCCGTCGCCGGGTGGGGGTCTCGACCGCCTCCTGGGTCGTTCTCCAGCGCGCACGAGCTCATCGGGCCCGCCATCGGCGGCACACGGGCCCGGCAGGTCGACCTCGCGTCCCTGCTCGCCGCCGGCATGCACAGGCGGCGCCTTTGGTCGCGGCGCTCCTGTGGGAACGGGTCCTGACCCCCGCCTGCCGCGAGCACGAGGCGCTCTCGCTCGTTGAGGTGCGCTGGGACCGGCGGCGCGGTGATCTTGCCCTCCGCGATGACAAGTATCTGGGGTATTGGTGATACTTTGACCGTCTTCATCCCGTTTTGGGATGCTTGTGAGGTCGCCGACGTGGGCTGATCGAGCCCGTGGACCGGGCTCCTCGCCGCCAGGATCTTCGGTGATGAGGTCGCGATGGGTACAGCTTCTGCGGGTCCACGTGTGCGCGCATTCCGTGTCGTGGTGGCGTTGTCAGCCCTCGCCGCGATGACCCTGCTCAGCGCACCATCGGTCGGCGCCACCACGATCGTGCCGCCGGACGTGTGGTCGTCGGAGTCCGGCGGCGGCGGTAACGCGGCCACGAACGCGGGTGAGCATGTCATCACCGCCGCGACCGCGGTGCAACTGAAGCAGGCGTGGAAGCTGACGACCCCGTCCGGGGCGGCGCGCGCGCCCGCGATCGTGAACGGGGTCATCTACCACGCGTACAACAGCGCCCTCGGCCTGCCCGACCGGCTGGTCGCGGCCTCAGCCAAGACCGGCGCAACCCTGTGGAGTACCACTCTGCCCGGCGACACCCAGTTCACAGGCCGCGACTACACGTACGGCCTCACGGTCGTCGGCAACCTCGCGCTGATGCCATATAGCGGCTGGTGGCAGGCAGCCGGAATCGTCGCTGTCAACATCACCACCCACAAGGTCGCCTGGAGTGCCAGCGAGCCAAACGCGCCGTCCAACGGACAGCCGTCCCACCCGATGGTCGTCGACTCCGGTCGTGCGTACGTCTACAACTACGAAGGGAACTTGCTGTACGCGTTCAGAGTCAGCGATGGCAAGCTGCTTTGGCACGTGAAGAGCCCGGTCGTCTACATCGCCGGTACCGCAGCGGTCGGCGGGGTGCTGTACGTGTCCGACGAGAAGTACGGCGGGACGGTCGCCTTGAACGGCGCGACCGGCACGAAGTTGTGGTCCACACCCATCGGTTCGAACCTGCCTGTGGTCGCCGGTGGTCGCCTTATCGCCGCGTCTGGTCAGTACGTCGCCGCGGCCAACACGAGCGGCTGCGGGCAAAGCACGTGCCCCTGGCAGTGGCGGGACCGGGTTCCGGGTGCCGAGTGGATCAGCGTGGGCGGAGCAGACGCGAACACCGTGTTCGTCACGGCAACCATTGGAACGAGCCCGCGAGTCGGAGTGATCGAACGACTGTCCGCGGTCACCGGCAAGGTCCAGTGGTCGGCCGCGCTGCCGCCATTCCCCGGCAGCCCGGTACGAATCGGCAACACCGTGTGGCTCATCTCCTACGCCGACACCCTCATCGGATTCTCGACGACCGCCACAAAAGCAACCCCGCTGCGTTCCATCAAGATCGCGGACAACAACATGCAACAGATCGCCGGCGCGAACGGCACGCTCGTCGTCTTCACCTGGACGGCCGGCTTGACCGGCTACCGCATTCCCGGCACCTGATGGGTGGGTTCATCGGACTGGCCGCCGGAACCGCCTGCTCGATCGGAACTGCATTGACGGGAACAATTCTGCGCAGGTTTGGTCTGGGGAATGGGTATCACGTCTAGCCTCAGACCAGACCTCCTCAAGTACGCGGTGGGCATGCCCTGTGAGCAGGGCTTCTTCTGTGCCGCCTTGAGCCGGAAATAGGACAAGAAGTGGTGGTGCGTTGGCTGGTCGCCAGCGTCCTCGCCCTGCTCACCGAGGAGCTAGGCGCCATGACTCACGCCAAATAGTCTTAACAGCCAGCGGGTTCCTACTTGAGGAGGTCTGAGACCTCCTCAAGTATGCGGTGGACTCGGTTCAGACCCATCACTTAGCGGTCGTTAAGCGCCGCGCGGACGGTCCGTACGCCAAGGCCACGGCCCCACCTGTCGAGGGTTTCCGTACGATGACCCGTTGCCCCGATCGAGCGGACGGTCGCAATCCGCGGTTCAAGAGGTTGCTGTCGACGCGGGAGTTGCAATGTTCATCACTCCTCTGTCGGAGGAGATGTCGTGGGCCCGGGGTGGGGCTGATACTGATGAGCACCTGCTGGCGCTGGTGGTCCTGTCGCGGTGTTTCGCCCGGTTGGGGTATTTCCCGGCGCTGGACGAGGCCGTTGGTGTCGGTCAGGACGTGAACAGGAGGGTATGACGATGAGCGACAGCGGCATGACTGAAGACGAGCGACGCGAGAGGGTGCGGATGATCGTCGAGTCGGCGCCGGACGGTGTGGACATCGAAAGCACCCTGGCGGGCGTGCTCGTCGGCCCGGAGAGCACCGACAGACCGGACGTCCCGATGTGGGAGTACGTCGAATACGCGGCAACCCACCCGGACGTCACGCTGCACGACCTGGGGGCGGTGCGCTTTCCGATCCGCAACGCACGCCTCGACACCACCTATCCGACCTCGATCGATGAACTGCTGAAACCGGGAAACGGGCACGTGGGCCTGGCTCGGACGCGCCGCGACATCGTTGATCTCTTCGCCGTCATGCACGAGGCGGGCCTGCTGCGCTGGGAGGCTGCGACCCGCACGATCGTCCAGGTCGAAGTTCCCTCGACCGACGCCGCGGCCCTCCATGCGGCATGGCAAGACCGGATCGCCGGACGGCTCGGCAGCTGACCGGCCACACGTGGCCGACCCGTTATATCCCAACGACCGGTCTACCGCTCATGCCGCAGGTGGCCGGTGCGTCATCCTTGGAAGATGAACGAGGGAGAGCAGACCCCACGGCGAGTGTGGTCCTGGGCGGCGTCTGACCTCGAGGTCGCGGAGCGTCGAGAGCATGTCGAAGGTCTCGTCGGCAACCGGATCGCGTTGGTCCGCTACGTGACCATCGACTACCTGCGCGAGGAGTCTCATCCCGAGCTGATCGACTCTGGCGTTCGACTCATCGACGACGCCAGGGAGTTGGAGCGCCCGACTTGGCGCTTTGACGGGTTCGACGCTTTGGACTTCGGGATCGAACTTGAAACGGTGGATGGCGTGAGTTGGTCGTTGACGTGGGACCCGCCCGGGGACCATGAAGGAATCGGGCTCAGGAAGGGACCGATGCTCGGCTCGGTTGTCTCGCCAGACGGGCTGGTAGCAGTCTGGGAGGCGACGCTCACGTCACTTTGGTCGCCGATGTTGCGCGCACCCATAGAAACCGTTGAACTCCACTACACCCCGTGGGATCGCCCATCCCCAGGTTTCTGGTGTCCGCGGATCTCATTCGTCACCCAAGATGCTCGACTGGAAGTCGTCATGGGGGACGACGAACACGGTCGGCTTGTCGCCTCGGCTGACAACGTCGCGATCCTGGCCCCCGAAACTCCGCTTCCACCCTGGCCCTACCTAGCGGACTGAAGTCGGTGCGTCCGTCCGGTCATGCCGCATAGCGGTCGCCAAGTGGTGGTCCCGCCAGCGACTGAGGTGGCGTCCCCCCACGATTTCAGTGAGATGGACTACCCCCAAGAATCGGGCTTGAGGCGTGCGGATGGACCTCCGGCGGCCACCGCCATCTCACTGAAATCGTGGGGGGGGGACGCGGCATGAGCGGACTCTTCCGTCAGGTCATATCGAGCCAGTGCTCGGGTCTGAAGAGAGCCGGCTTGGGCTTGTCGATTGCCTCGACCACCGGCATCCAGGTCTTGCCAGGCACATTTTCAGCCAACCAGCCGAACGCCTGCAGCGTGGGGTGGTCGCGAATCGCGGTGACGTCGTTCTTCGACAGGTACACCGACCGGATCAGCTGCAGTTCACTCAGGTTCGGTGCCTCCAGCACCGGATCCAGCCCAGTCAGGCCCTTCATCGATCCCAGCTCCACCCGGCGCAGTGCAGCGAGTCGTCTCGCGCGCGGTAGCGCGGTCACTCTTGGCAGCCCGTACAGGCTGAGCAGCTCGAGACTCTGGAGCTGTCCGATGGCGCTCACGTCGATCATCCCTCTGACCTGATTCACGACGAGCACCCGCAGCCGAGTGCAACCGGCGACGAAGTCGGCACTTGTCCCCGTGCCGCCACGAACGTCGAGGAACTCGAGCGCCGGAAGCCGGGCGAGAAGTCCAGGCGGCAGCTTCACCGCCCAAAGCGTCAGGCGTCTCACGCCCGCCAGCCAGTCAAGGTCCGCCTCGACGATCCGGCGGTGGTCCAGCCGGACGTCGACGTCGGACATCCACCGGGCGTCATCCGCTGCAGAGACCGGAGGCATGCCCGCATCCTGTCAGGTGACGAACCTCTGGGAGATCCCGTCGCCTCAGGCGCCTTCGCCTCTCAGCGACGAAGGCGCCGGCGGGTCTTGGTTGAACAACGGCTCGACCTGCTCCCATACGCTCGGAATGTCCCCGTCCTGTCGTCGACCGACGGCAGGTGCGACGGACGCGTAGGCCCAGTCGGGCGTCGACAGAGCTGGACGAGGTTTGACGCTCGGAACCCGCTTCCGGCTCCGCGCGGCCGCCTCGGCGCACCTGGCGACCAGGTCGGCCGGGTCGGGTGCCAACCACGCGGGAGCCTGGACGTCGAGATCCAAGAGTGCGGTCTTCGGGTCGTTCAACCGGCGCCAGATGACCATGCCCCGAAGCCATACCAGCGCCCTGCGGTCTTGAGGCCCCACGATCCACACCCGGAGCCCGAGATCGAGCGAGTTGACCGCGCCTCGCGGCTCGCCCTTGAGGAGCGCCGAAGCGGCATACAGGATCCACGCGTCGGGCAACCAAGCGCCGCCACCCCAACCGACCCAGCTCTTGGTGCACTCGTACACTCCAGCCCACTCCTGCTTCGCCAGTGCCCCGAGGGCGTCACGGCGGCAGCGCTCGCCGAACACGCCGACGTCGCCGCCCGGGACCCTGCTCTGGTCGAAAGCCACAGACCGAGTCTGCCCGAGTCGTCGCGGCCCGGGGGCCCCGAACGCGCCGAACGGGGACCAACCGCACCGTGCCGCCAGCGCCATGAGCGGGCGTTTCGCCTCGCATGCCGAGCCCCGCTGCCTCCCCGCTGGCGCGGCCGCGACCGAGCACCTACAGGCCGAGCGCCCGCCCCGCGTCCACGGGTGCCCCGAGGGCGTGCAGAGCTTCAAAGATGGCATCGGCTGGGCGCCCACCGAATCGCGCCAGAACGTACGCGTTGACGGCCCTTGCTCGGCGGAAGGCGGCGGCGTAGGCATCGGGCGCGGCCGCTTCGTTGTCCTGGATGTCCCAGGCAAGGAGATCGAGTCGTTCAACTTCGGCGGTCACCGCTTGCTCATCACCGTCGGGGGCCGTCTGGCCGACGGCCTCTAGCGCAATGACGGCCGCTCGGACCGCGACCTGCTTCTGCTGGGCGACGCCGAGCGAGTCGAGTGCTTTGGCCACATCGGGCCATTGGTGCTCCAGGCGATCCACGCTCGAACACTAGACGGCCCGTGAGGCATCGACGGGTGGCACAACCGCCGCCCGGCCTGCAGCACGAACTCGGGAGAATAGCTGCCCTCAACGCGGCACCCCCTCCGCGATTTCAGTGAGATGGCGGTGGCCGCCGGAGGTCCATCCGCACGCAGGGTCTCGTCAAAGTCGTGTTTCAGCAGGTGAGGAGTAGTTTCGCGGGTCGGGCGGCGTCTCTGGCGTGATGTCGGGTGGCTTTCGCGATGTTGTTGGTCCCGCTGAGGCGGATCAGGCTGATGGCGGTCGAGCGCAG
>NZ_DATCNW010000005.1:0-2901 GCF_036565025.1 Pengzhenrongella sp. | reverse complement strand
ACCGTCGGGAGGTGAGCGCAGCGAGCCGCGACGCGGTCCTGCACTTCGAGGGGCTGAGCGTCCCCGTACGGGTCGCGGTCGACGGCGGCGCGGAGGTCGGCGTGTACCCCGAGAACCCGTGGCTCGCGGTCCCGGGGGGCCGGACCGTCGCGATCGCGGTCACGCATCCGCACGATCCGGGCGCCCGGCCGGTCCGGGTGAGCGTGCTCGGCCTGCGGCCCGTGGCCGGCTGGCAGCTGGCCACGCTGACCGATCGCGACCTCGACTGGCGCGCGCGCGAGGCCCGTGCGGGCACGCCCGCCGTCGACCTTCCGCTGACCGTCCCCGCCGGATCGGACCACTGGCTCGACCTCGAGCTGCCGGCCGCCCCCGGCGGCTACGCCGTGCGGTTCGAGGGCCACCAGCTGCGTCTGACGGTGTGGCTCGACGGGCGCTGCCTCGGCCGGGTCTGGCTCGAGGACGACCACCGCCCGGTGTTCACTGGAGGCGACCCGGGCCTGCTCTGGGCGCCGGGGGAGTGGGTCGCCGGTGGCGGGCGCCTGACGATCCTCGCCCACGGCACCGCCGGCGGACCCGAACCCACGCTGCGCCGGATCGAGGCCAGGCCGTTGTGACGGTGCGATCTCCGGCGAGGATCACCTCGCGCGACCTGCGCAAGCAGAACCGGCTGGTCGTGCTCCGGGCGCTCCTCCGGCTCGACGTCGCGACCCGCCAGGAGCTCGCGGCCCGGACGAAGCTGAGCGTCGCGACCGTGTCCACGATCGTCAACGAGCTGCTCGCCGCACGCGTGGTCGGGGTCGCGGGAGTGGCCAGCACCGGCGTCGGGCGCCCGCTCTCCCGGCTGCAGATCGATCCGGACGGCGGGCGGCTGATCGGCGTCGACGTCGCCGAGACGTACGTCTCCGCGACGGTGTACGACCTGCGGGTGGCGTCCCTGGGGTCGTTCGGCGTGCCGTTGGACGAGCACGAGAAGAGCCCCGAGTACGTCGTCGCTGGTATCGCCCGGGCCGTGCACGGCGCGCTCGGCGTGGCCCGGATCCCGGTCGCGAGCGTCGTCGGCGTCGGCGTGAGCCTGCCCGGACAGGTCCAGCCCGAGGCGGGCGTGTCGGTGTTCGCGCCCAACTGGTCCTGGCACGACGTGCGCATCGAGCAGCTCCTCGAGGACGCGCTCGCGCTCCCCGTGCACGTCGACAACCCGCTCAAGGCGATCACCGCGGCCGAGCTGTGGTTCGGCGAGGGCCGGCTCGACCGCAGCCTGGTCACCGTGAACCTCGGGACCGGCGTCGGGGCCGGGATCGCGCTGCAGGGGGCCATCGTGCGCGGGGAGACCAACAACGCGGGGGAGTGGGGGCACACCCTGCTCATGCTCGACGGCCGCGCGTGCCACTGCGGCCGGCGCGGCTGCGTCGAGACGTACGTCGGTGTCCCCGGGGTGGTGGACACCCTCCGGGAGATCGACCCCGGGCACCCGGCGCTGCGCCTGGGTAGCCAGAGCGAGTTCGTCGACGCCGTCCGCGCCGGGCTGTGCGCCGAGGAACCCGCGATGGTCGCCCTGCTCGGCCGAACGGCGCACTTCCTGGCGGCGGCCCTCGGCGACCTCATCAACTTCACCAACCCGCGACAGGTCCGGCTGACCGGCTGGACGGTCGACCGTCTCGGCGACTGGCTGATCCCCGCGGCCAAGGCCGAGCTCGCCGAGCACGTCCTGCCCAGCTCGTTCGCCGCGGTGTCCGTCGAGCGGACGTCGATCCCCGGCAACCTCGTCGGCGCCGGGATGGCTACCCTCACTCTCGAGAACTTCCTTGCGGTCGTCGGCGTCGGCGTACCGAACCGACCCCTGATGGTGAGCTGACCCGTGCGCGACCCGAAGGCGCCGACCCTGCCCACGCCCCCGATGGGTTGGAACTCCTGGGACTGCTACGGCACGACCGTCACGCAGGACGAGGTGCTCGCCAACGCGCGCTTCATGGCCGGGCACCTGCTCGCCCACGGCTGGGACACGGTCGTCGTCGACATCGCGTGGTACGACCCGACGGCCAGGTCGCACGGCTACAACGCGGGCGCACGGCTGAGCCTCGACGCCCACGGCCGGACGCTGCCCGCGGAGAACCGCTTCCAGTCCGCCGCCGGTGGCCGCGGGTTCGCCCCGCTTGCCGCCGCCGTGCACGACCTCGGGCTGCGGTTCGGGGTGCACGTCATGCGGGGCATCCCGCGGCTCGCCGTCGAACGCAACCTGCCCGTGCTCGGCACCGCCTGGACCGCGCGGGACGCCGCTGACACGTCGTCGACCTGCACCTGGAACCCCGACAACTACGGGCTCGACCACGACCACCCGGCGGCGCAGGGGTACCTCGACGCGCAGGTCGCCCAGCTGGCCGCCTGGGGCGTCGACTTCGTGAAGGTCGACGACATGCTCGCCCCGTACCACCCGCGAGCGATCGAGGCGTGGGCGACGGCGATCGAGCGCAGCGGCCGCGAGATCGCCCTCTCGCTCTCCCCGGGCACCCACCTGTCGACCGCGAACCTGGAGCACCTGCGCGCGCACGCGCAGATGTGGCGCATCTCGGACGACCTCTGGGACCGCTGGGAGGACGTGCACGCGCAGTTCGCGCGGCTCGCCCGCTGGGCACCGTTCCAGCAGCCCGGCGGATGGGCCGACGCCGACATGCTCCCGCTCGGGCGGATCGGCATCCGCGCCGAACGCGGCGAGGACCGCGACAGCCGCCTCACACCCGACGAGCAGTGCACGCTGCTCACCTTGTGGGTGATGGGCCGGTCCCCGCTGATGATGGGCGGGGACCTGCCGACGAGCGACGACGCGACGATCGCCCGGCTCGCCAATCCCGCGCTCGCCCGCGTCCTGCGCACGGGAGTCGACGGCCGGGAGGTCGTGCGCGAGCC
>NZ_DATCNW010000004.1:0-10019 GCF_036565025.1 Pengzhenrongella sp. | reverse complement strand
CGCCTGCGACGGGGAGATCACCCGCATGGTCTTCGGGCCCGACTCCCAGATCCTCAACGTCGGGCGCACCAAGCGGATCTACCCGGCCCACCTGCGCCGCGCGGTCATCGCACGCGACAAGCACTGCCAATACCCCACCTGAGGCGCACCACCACCCCTGTGCGAAGTCCATCATTCCAAGCACTGGTGCAGAGATCACGGTGACACCGACGTCACCGCCGGAGTGCTGCTGTGCTACTACCACCACACCGTGGTGCACAACAACGGCATCGAGATCCGCTGGAAGATCGGCGGGGGTTGGGCCTTCACCGACCGCAACGGAAAATCGCTCGAACGAAAAGTCTCCTGGTAACCGAGAGATCAGTTCGACAGCGCGACAAGAATCGACGCGAGTGCTCTTCCGCCATGCGTACCGGGTGGGCCAGCGCGCTTCTTTCGAGCGCGCCAGCTGGGTCGGAGCTTTTCCGTCGTGCGTGCCAGGTGGATCGAAAGCTCCGAGCGTGCCGGGCGGGTCAGAGTTCCTCCGTGCCGGCCCAGATACCTACGTCGCCATAGCCTTCTTCCCCATGATCAGGGCGCGCACGCCGGGAAGCAGCAGCAGGGTGATCGAACCCGCGGCCAGGGCGAGCACGACGACCATGCCCGCGGTCCCGACCCAGCCGAACCCGACGAAGAACACCCCGCCGAGCCAGCCGAACAGGCTCGACCCGGCGTAGTAGAAGAGGTTGTACAGCGACGACGCCTGTGCGCGGCCCGTCGTCGCCAGGCTCCCGGTCCAGCCGGACGCGACCGCGTGCGCGGCAAAGAAGCCAGCCGTCGCGACCAGCAGGCCGGCAAGCACGACGGGCAGCACGGACGACAGGGTCGCGAGCACGCCCGCGATCATGGCCGCCACCGCGCCCAGCAGGACCGGTCGCCGCCCGAGTCTCGCGGCCAACGCCCCCGCCCGCGCCGCGGACCAGGTGCCCGCGAGATACGCGACGAACAGCAGGCTGATCACGCTCTGCGGCAGGTTGAACGGCGCCGCCGCGAGCCGGAAGCCCAGGAAGTTGTACAGCGCGACGAACCCGCCCATGAGCAAGAAGCCCTGCGCGTACACGGCGAGCAGCCGCCGAGAGCGCAGGTTCACCGACAGCCGCGCGAGCAGTCCCGCGACGTCGCCGTGCTCGCGTGAACTGCGCGGCACGAATCCGCGCGGTTTGGGGACCAGCACGATGAAACCCGCCGCGGCGACCGCACACAGCACGGCGACCGCGAACACTCCGACCCGCCAGCTCGCCAGTTCGGCGACCGGACCGGCCACGAGCCGGCCGAGCAGTCCGCCGACGGACGTGCCGGCGACATACGTCCCGGCCGCCCGGGCCGCGTGCCGGACGTCGATCTCCTCGCTCAGGTAGGCGATCGCGATCGCCGGCACCCCGCCGATCATCGCCCCCTCGAGCAGCCGTCCGGTCAGCAGGAGCGCGAAGCTCGGAGCGAACGGGACCAGCAAACCGCACGCAGTCGCGGCGACCACCGCGATCGACATCGCCCGCACCCGGCCGATCCGGTCGGCGACGACCGACCACGGGATGACGCCGATCGCCAGCCCGATCGTCGCGGCCGAGACGACCAGCGACGCTCGCGCGGCGCCGATCTTCAGGTCGGCGGCGATCAGCGGGAGCGCCGCCTGCGGCGAGTAGAGCTGCGCGAACGTCGCGATCCCCGCGAAGAACAGCCCCGCGAGCAGACGGCGGTACTCGGGACTGCCGTGCGCGTGACCGGCCCAAAGTTTGGCCGCGCCGGGTGCCCGGTGGTCAGAGACGGTCGAGACGGTATCCATTCCTCGAACGGTACGAAACATCAAGAAATACGTCCAATACATCCTGGCGACCCAATCACATACACTGCGGGCATGAGTCGTGATCGTCTGGACCGCGTCCTGCCGCTCCTGCCGGCCTTCGTCGCGCTCGCCGACACCGGTCAGGTGACCGCGGCCGCCGATGCGCTCGGGGTGCCGCAGCCGACACTGACCAGGTCTCTCCAGCGAGCCGGGTCCATCCTGGGCGTCGCGCTGTACGAGAAATCGGGCCGAGGTGTCCGCCTGACCCCCGCCGGCGAAGCCTTCCTGCCATTCGCACGCGAGGCGCTGCGCAACGTCGAGGCAGGCATGGCCGCCGCCGCCGCACCGCTGCGGGGGCGGGTCGCGGTCGCCTTCCAGAACGTCCTCGGCGAGGACCTCGTGCCAGCACTCATCCGGGCCTTCCGCGCGGACCATCCCGGCGTCGAGTTCACCCTCGCGCAGGGTTCGCGTGCGCACTGCCTCGAGCTGTTGCGCTCGTCCCGCGCGGATGTCGCGTTCCTCTCACCGCCACCCGCGGACGACGTCTTCGCGGTCGTCCGCATCGGCGCCGACGAGCTGGTCGTCATCGTCTCGCGAGCCCACCGGCTCGCCGGGCGCACGACCGTCCGGCTCAAGGAGCTCGCCGGGGAGCCGTTCGTGCTGATGGCCGCCGGGTTCGGGCTGCGCTCGACCGTGCAGGAACTCCTGAACGGCGCCGGCATCCAACCCACGATCTCCTTCGAGGGCCAGGACATCCACACGATGGTCGGCCTCGTCGCGGCCGACCTGGGCGTCACGATCGTGCCCCGGCGCGACTACCCGGCCACGGTGCGGGCCCTGGGCATCCACGACGTGCGCGCCGAACGCCAGATCGTGCTCGCCCACCCGGCGGACCGCCCGCTCGGCACCGCCGCCGAGGCCTTCCGGTCACTGGTCGCCACCAGGGGCCCAGGCATCGCCGCGCGCGCCTTCCTCGGCGCCCCGGCGTAAGGCGGCCCCCGGACTTGTCAGCCGCCGCGCGGCCCAGAGACCGCGCTCGGGCTGACAAGTCGTCGGTGCCCCCCTCGCGGGGCAGCCCGTTCCGGGCTGAAAATGGCGTGTCAGCCGCTGCGCGGCGTATACCGCGCGCTCGGGCTGACGCGTCGGCCGGCCAGCCAACGCGTCAGTAGACCACCGCCAGGTGCCAGCTGCGGTGAACGAAAGTCCGGGTCGAGTCCGGGTCGGAGTCGTAGTCCGGGTCGGACCGGGCAGGGTCCCGCTCCCCCGCCCGGACGCGAGTTCGCCGTTTTCTGCCGAGTTCGCCGATCGAAAACGACGAACTCGCGTGCGGACCGGCGAACTCGAGCCCAACGCCGCCCTACGCCGCCCGACGCCGTCCGTCGTCGCCACCGGTGTCAGCGGCCTTCTCCGCGAGCACGACGGAGCGCGCCCGCCGAGACTGGACCCAAGCGGCCCGGATGCGCAGCGAGCCATGAATCCGGGTCTGGGTGTATCGCAGGGTGTAGCCAAAGTGCACCAATGGGTGAACGGTCGATACACCCAGCCACACACCCAGCCCCATTCCGCGGTCGGGCTGGCCCGAAGCCGTTCAGTGCAGCCCTCAGTGCATCGAAGGTGTAGCTCTGGCGCACTTTGGCTGCACTGAGGGCTGCACTGAGGGCTGCACTGACCTCGTCGGGGCTATCGATGCCTATGGCCGTCGCCCGCGCCTGCTGACCGACATCTACCTCGGATCGTCCCCCCGATCTGACCGTCCCCCACCGTCAGCCCCAGCGCGGCGTATACCCGCGCGCCAGACCCGACACGTGCCACAAACGACTCAGCCCACGAGCGAGCGCAGGAACGCCATCGAGGACCGCACGTCCTTGACCGGCCCCTCGTCGCTCGGCTCCGCCGCGAGGATGGTGTCCTGCTCCAGGACGTACCACCCGTCGAAACCCACCTTCTCCAGCGCGCGGACGATCGCCGCCAGGTCCACGTCCCCCTCGCCGAGCGGGACGTAGATGCCCGCGCGGACCGCGTCGGTGTACGACAGCTCCCCCGACTGCACCCGGGCTGCCAGGTCCACCCGGACGTCCTTCGCGTGCACGTGGTTGATGCGGTCGGCGAACGTCGTCGCCAGCTCGGCCGGGTCGGTGCCGCCGATGAGCAGGTGACCGGTGTCCAGGCAGAGCGCGATCGTCGAGCCGGCGAGCACCCGCAACACCTCCGCCTTCTTCTCCACCATCGTGCCGACGTGGGGGTGCAGGGTCGCCTTGACCCCGCACGAAGCCGCGTAGGCAGCCAGCCGGTCCAGGTTCGCGCACAGGGTCGCCCAACCGGCGTCGTCCAGGGCGGGGCGCTCGTCGTACCCGTCGAGACCGGACGCCGCGGCGAGCACGAGCACGTCCCCGCCCGCAGCCTCGAAGCTCTCCAGCTCGCGGCGCACGCCCGGCAGCGGGTCGTGGTCCGGGTCGTGCAGGATCACCGGCACGAAGGCGCCGACGGCGGCGAGGCCGTACGGCGCGAGCGCGGCCGCGCGCTCGGCGGGGGCCTGCGGCAGCCAGCCCTGCGGGCCGAACTCGGTGGCGGTCAGGCCCAGCGCCTTCATCTCGGGCAGCACGCGCGACGGGTCCATCTGGTAGCCCCAGCCGGGTACCTCGCACACGCCCCAGCTGATGGGTGCTCCAGCGATCTTCATGGTCACTCCTTGCGGTGGAAGGGAAAGCAGAGGGTGGCGCTCGGGCGGCTCAGCGCACCGGGACGGCGACCCGAGGGCTCGGCGAGCCGACGGCGACCCGCTCGCCGGTCCGGGCGCTGCGGGTGGCCGCGTCCGAGAGCACCAGCGCCGCGCGCCCGTCCAGGATCGACGGCGAGGGCGCCGTGCCGTGGGTGACGGACTCGATGAAGTGACCCAGCTCGAGGCGGTAGGCCTCGGCGTACCGCTGCAGGAAGAAGTCCAGGTAGGGGCCGTCGGCCGAGCTCTGCTTCCTGCCGGAGTAGCGCACGGAGGTGGCGAGCTGGTTGACCGCCTCCAGCATGCCCAGCGGACCGAACGCCTCGAGGCGCTGGTCGTAGCCCGACGCGCAGTGCCGCGAGTTGATGATCGTCGCGACCGCACCGCTCGCCGCGGTCAGGGTGACGACGGCGGCGTCGAAGTCGCCGGATCCCCTGAACGCCGGATCCAGCGTCTGCCCGGTGGCGCTGACCTCGACGATCTCGCCGAGGAAGTACCGCGCGGTGTCGAAGTCGTGGATCGTCATGTCGCGGAAGATGCCGCCCGAGTCGGCCAGGTACGCCACCGGCGGCGCGGCCGGGTCCCGGCTGATGATGGTCAGCTGCTCGAGCGGGCCGATCTCCCCGTGGGCGACCCGGGCGCGAATCTCGGCGAACGTCGGGTCGAACCGGCGGTTGAACCCGATCATCACGGAGTCCTCCTTGCCGGCGATCGCGGCCAGGCACTCGTCGACCCGCTTCATGCTCAGGTCGACCGGCTTCTCGCACAGCACCGCCTTGCCCGACTGCACGGCGCAGACGATGTGATCCACGTGCGTCGGTGTCGGTGAGCCGATGATGACGGCATCGACGTCGTCCGCGGCGAAGACGGCGGCCACGTCCTTGGTCGAGCGCGCGCCATAGCACGCGGCGACGTCGGCCGCGTTGTCGCCGAACGGGTCGGACACCAAGATGAGCTGGGCGTCGGGGTGCTCAGCGACGGTCTTGGCGTGCACCGCCCCGATCCGGCCGGCCCCGATGATGGCGATCTTGAGCATGTGCGAGGTCCCTCTTCACTGAGGTCGCGGAAACCAGGGGCAATCGCCCGAGGCCATGTCTACAGTTGTACCGACAGAGTTGACGCGCGTCAACCCCATGTCCGGACATATGCTCAAGGCCCTTCAACAAGAGGATCCCACCGATGAGACGGTCCCCCACCCAGGCGGACGTCGCCGCCCACGCCGGGGTCTCGCGCGCGCTCGTCTCGATGGCCTTGTCCGGGCGTCCCGAGGTCGCGCAGTCCACTCGGGAGGCGATCCTGGCCGCGGCAAGCGAGCTCGGCTATCGCGTCAACGCCCCCGCGGCCAACCTCGCCCGACGACGTACCGGGCTGCTCGGCCTGGTCCTGCAGGACGTGTCCAACCCGTTCTTCAGCGAGGTCGCCGCGCACCTCCAGGACGCCGCGGCCGACGCCGGCCTGACGACGCTGCTCAACGACGGGCGACGCGACGCGGGCCGGGAGGCCGCGGCGGTGGAGACGTTCCTGGAGCTGCGCGTCGACGGCCTGGTGATCGCCTCCCCGCTGCAGGGCTCCGCCGCGCTCGCGGCGATCGGTCGTCAGGTGCCGACCGTCGTCGTCGGCCGCCCGGGGCCGGTGCCGTCGGTGGACTTCGTGCACGTGGACTCGGTCGCCGGCGCCCGGCGGGCCACCGAGCACCTGCTCGCGCTCGGGCACCAGGACATCGCCTACCTCGACGTCGCCGCGGGCGTGAGCGAGCCGCTGATGGTGGACCGCGTCGCCGGCTACCGCGCCGCTCTCGAGGCCGCGGGCCTCGGCGGGCGATCGAACGTCATCCCCGACGTCGCGGCCGACGGCGACGCGACCGAGCGGGCCCTGGTCTGCTCGCCTCGCCCGACCGCGCTGCTCGCCCACAACGACGTGACGGCGGTCGCGGCCCTGGGCTTCCTCGCCCGGGCCGGGATCGAGGTCCCGCACCGGATGTCGGTCGTCGGGTACGACAACACCCGGCTCGCCGCGATGCCGCAGTTCAACCTGACCACGGTCGACCAGCCGAGCGAGCGGACCGGGCACGCCGCCTTCGAGCTGCTCACCGAACGACTCGGCGGGCGCGACCAGGCCCGAACCGTGGTGCTGGATCCGGACCTGGTCGTGCGGCGCTCGACGTCGAGCAGGCGCTAGCTCACCCGTGCGGGCGCTTGTCGCCGCCCCACGCGCCGCGATCCCGTCCGGGTCGACAACGACCGAGGACCTCCGGGATCACGCACCCGGAGGTCCTCGGTCGTTCAAGCCCGGCATGCCGCGACGTACACGAGCACCCGGGTGAGTGGAGCTACCCGACCTTGACCTCGCGACCGCCGTCGGCCGCGGAGTCGACGACCGCCTGCAGCAGCCGCAGGTTGTGCACACCGTGCGCGAAGCTTGGGCACGGCGGGAGGCTGTCTTCGACGCCGGCCACCTGCTCGAGGAAGGCGCGAGCCTGGAACACGAACAGGTCGTTCTGGCCGTAGTTGACGCCCGGGAAGTCCATCGCCATCCCGCCGGCCAGGTACGGGTGGGCGGGTCCCACCAGCACCTGCCGGTAGCCACCGGTGGCGCCGGTGACGGACGAGTCGCTGAAACCGAACTCCCCCGGCCGGACCAGGTCGAAGGTCGCGGCCCCGCCCGCGGTGAACAGCTCGAAGCCGAGCGAGTTGGGCAGGCCGTGCGTGACGCGCGAGGCCGAGAACGTGCCGGTGGCACCGGACACGAAGCGCGCCGTGAAGGTGACGAGGTCCTCGTTCTCCACCGGCTCGCGCACGTCGCTGAGCTCAGCGGCCCCGTGCCCGACGGCGGCTCCCGCCGGCAGCGCCCGCTCGGTGATGTACGTCGACAGCACCGCACCGCTGACCGACTCGATCGGGCCGTAGAGGTACTCACCGGTGTCGACAATGTGGCTGCCGATGTCCGCGAGCGCACCCGAACCCGGGCCGCCCTTGTACCGCCAGCTCATCGGCCCGTTCGGGTTGTTGCCGTAGTCGCACCAGTAGTGCCCGTTGAAGTGCATCGGCTTGCCGATCGCGCCGGACTCGACCTGTTCGCGGATCCCGCTGATCGCGGGCGACCTGCGGAACGTGAAGCCCACCCCGGTGACGAGGCCGGGCGCCGCGTCGGCCGCCGTGACCATGGCCTCGGCGTCCTCGATCGTCGGGGCGAACGGCTTCTCGCACAGCACGTGCTTGCCGGCCGCGAGCAGTCCCTCGACCACCTCGCGGTGCAGGTGGTTGGCGACGACGACGCTGACGATGTCGATGTCCGGCGCGGCCGCGATGGCCTGCCAGCTGGTCTCGGCCCGCTCGTAGCCGAAGCGCCGGGCGGTGTCCTGGGCGAACTGCGGGTTCAGGTCCGCGATGGCCACCAGCCGGATCTCCGGCAGGCCCGGCCCGTAGGCCGTCGTCGCGCTGCGGTATCCGGCCGCGTGCGCGCGGCCTGCCATTCCGGCGCCGATCACGGCGACGCCGAGGGACTCAGCGGACATCGGTTGCCTCCCTGAGGCCCCGCTCTGCAGCCTTCAGTGTGGCGACGGCGAGACCGAGCCCGTCGAGCTGGGACATCGAGGCGTCCTCGTGCTCGATGTTGACCGCCATGTCGGGGTCGATCTCCGCGAGCGCGGTCAGGAACTCCGTCCAGTACTCGACGTCGTGCCCGACGCCGACCGCCACGAAGCGCCACGGGGCGTCCTCGGGCCAGGCGTTGCACCAGTGGCCGATCCCGGTGGAGACCTTGTTCGGGTCGCTCGCATGTACCCGGGTGAAGCTGTCGTCCAGGACCCCGCGCAGCTTGACGCCGTCGAACAGCTTGGCGTCCTTGGCCGCGGCGTGGAACACGAGCGGGCCGAGGAAGCGGATGACCGCCGGGACGTCCATGCCCTGCCACATCAGGTGGCTCGGGTCCAGCTCTGCGCCGACGTTCGTCGCGCCGGTGCGGTCCACGAGGCGCTTGAGGGTGATCGGGTTGAACACCAGGTTGTGCGGGTGCATCTCGATGGCGACCTTGACGCCGGCCTCGCCGGCGAGGGCGTCGATCTCCTGCCAGAACGGCACCGCGAGGTCCCACTGGTAGTCCAGGACGTCCATGTAGACCCCGTCCCAGGGGTTGACGACCCAGGAGGGGTACCGCGAGTCGGAGTCGGAGCCGGGGACGCCGGACATCGTCACGACGCGCTTGACGCCGAGCAGGCCCGCCAGGCGGATCGTCTTGTGCAGGTCGTCGGCGTGCTTCGGGCCGACGCCGGGCAGGGGGTTGAGCGGGTTGCCGTTGCAGTTCAGGCCGGTCAACTCCAGGCCGCGGTCCGCGTAGAGCTGGAGGTAGGCCTTGCGGGCGGACTCCGACGCGAGCAGGGCGTCCACGGGGATGTGCGGGGCGGAGATGAACCCGCCGGTGTTGACCTCGACGGAGGTCAGGCCGAGGTCGCGCAGGATGTCCAGCGCCTCCTCGAGGGTCCGGTCGTGCAGACACGCGGTGTAGGCACCGAGCTTCATGAGGCACTCTCCTGATCGCGCCTGAGGCGACGCGTCTTCGTCGGCTTCCGCGGAGCGTCGTCGCTCGCGGGGTGGTGCGGGTCTCGCGGGTAGTGCGGGTCGAGCCAGCGCGTTTCGAGTGATTAGCGCGCGCTAATCTCAGGTTACTCATGTCCGAACATATGGTCAAGGCAGTTGCCGAAGTCGTGTGCACGGCCGCGCCCGGCTCGCAGCGAGCTGGCCGGCCAGGCCGCCAGCCGGCCGGTCAGCTGGCGAGCTGTTCCGCCAGCAGCAGCACGCCGATGCCGACCATCGCGACACCGGAGAAGCGAGACACCGCTCGCGCGGCAGCCGGGCGGGCCCGCAGTTGCAGCAGGACGGACGTCTCACAATCACCGAGCTCGCCGAGCGGGTCGGCCTGACCGTCTCCCCCTGCCATCGCCGCCTGCGCACCTTGGAACGATCCGGCGCGATCAGCGGCTACCGCGCGCACCTGGACGCGCACGCCCTCGGCCTGACGTTCGAGGCCCTGGTCTTCGTCACCATGCGCGGCGCGGACCGCGGGACGGTCGATGCCTTCGAAGAAGCCGTCGCCGCCGTCCCCCACGTGCTGCAGGCCCAGCGGCTCTTCGGCGACCCCGACTACCTGCTGCGCGTCATCGCCCGCGACCTGCCCGCCTTCCAGCAGCTCT
This sequence comes from Pengzhenrongella sp., assembly GCF_036565025.1. NCBI lineage: Bacteria > Bacillati > Actinomycetota > Actinomycetes > Micrococcales > Pengzhenrongella > Pengzhenrongella sp. The sequence goes on along the minus strand of NZ_DATCNW010000004.1, from coordinate 293 downwards.
ACGACGACCGCCTCACCACCCTTCCCGGCGTCCAGCGCCTCAGCTCCACCCTCGTCATGAAGAGCGTCGTAGAAAGCCGCCCCCTGCCCCTGTGAAACCCGAGCCCCGGACGGCGAGGAGTTCTCGCGGCTCCCGGCGGCGGTCAGTGCAGCGCTCGGTGCAGCGAAAGTGCACCCAGAGTGCCGAATGGCCGCACTGAGCGATGCACTGAGCGCGGTGACGGGCCGAGTGGCAGATCCCGCCGAGCTGCCGACTGTTGCGGGACGTAGGTTCCATCGCGCGACGGAACGGGG
>NZ_DATCNW010000003.1:0-2632 GCF_036565025.1 Pengzhenrongella sp. | reverse complement strand
ACTACACCGCACGGGCACCTAACTGAACGGTATTGGGGTTAGGCCAGCTGGTGGCTCGTCGCCGAGCAGGTCGAGGATCGCGCGCTTGCCGACCTTGCCCGTGGTCACGTAGCTGGGAATCCATCGTTCCGGGTGTGTGGCTGCGAGGGCTTTGACCATCATTGCCTCTCCGACGCCGGGTAACTTGTAGTCGCCTCGGATGCAGTCGTCGAGCCGCGCTTCGACATCGCCTCGCCCATAGAGCAGGTATCGCAATGTGTCGATGGTTCGTGCGCGGTCCTCGTCGTTTTGGAGTAGGCGGTTGAAGCCGGGTTGCGGGCCTGGGGAGCCGTATGCGGGTCCGGCGAGTCGGCGTAGCAGCCGTAGGTCTGGTTCGTCGAGGGCGTCGGGGGTGAGCGCCGCGGCGAGCTCGGCGCGTTCGGCGTCGCGCTCGGGTCGGCCCTCTGGTGGGTAGTTGTTTTCGGAGCGAAACTGCTCGATCAGCTCGGCTAGCTCGTCCACTGAGTGCCCCTTCAGGAACCGTTGGTAGGCCTCAACTTCGGCAGGGCTCCAGCCCTCGGGTGCGCTTCCGGACAGTACGCGCCAGAGCAGCCCCTGGGCGTCGAGTCGGTCGCGCATCGGCGACACGTTTTGCCTTCGGCTGGCGTCGGCGAAGCCGTCGAGGAAAGTGAGTGCATCGGCGTATCGGTCGCCGGGTGTGGCTTCGGTTCGGTGCGGCCGAGCAATGCTTGATACCTGTGGATCGGCATCGGGGAGGGCGTACCTTCCCGGTGATCGAGTAGGTCTCTCAAGCAGGCCGGCGCTAGAACGCCGGTTGGGAAGGTACGCCCATGCTCAAGGTAGTGCAGACCGATCAGGTTGGGCAGCTGTCGGCGGCGGATGTGGCGCCGGGGTCGCTGTTGGATGAACTCGCCCGTGAGGGTGCGCGGCGGATGTTGGCGGCGGCGTTGAAGGCCGAGGCCGACGCCTACGTCGATGCGTGTGTTGGCGAGCTCGACGAGGACGGGCATCGGCTCGTGGTGCGTAACGGCCACCATGACCCGCGCACGGTGACCACATCGTCTGGAGCGGTCCAGGTGCACGCGCCGCGGGTCAACGACAAGCGCATCGACGAAGCGAGCGGTGAGCGCACGCGGTTCTCCTCGGCGATTCTGCCGGCCTGGTGTCGTCGTTCGCCCAAGATCAGCGAGGTGTTGCCGCTGCTGTATCTGCACGGCCTGTCCGGTGGGGACTTCGTCCCGGCGCTGGAGCAGTTCCTCGGCTCGAGCGCGGGCCTGTCTGCCTCGACGATCACCCGGCTGTGTGAGCAGTGGCAAGACGAGCAGCGCGCCTTCGCCCGGCGCGATCTGTCCCAGGTCGACTACGTCTATGTGTGGGCTGACGGCATCCACGTCAACATCCGCCTGCAGGAGCACAAGCTGTGTCTGCTGGTGCTCATTGGGGTGCGTGCCGACGGGTCGAAAGAGTTGATCACTCTGGCCGACGGCTACCGGGAGTCGGTCGAGTCGTGGGCAGACCTGTTGCGGGATGCGAAGCGGCGTGGGATGCGCGCCCCGGTGCTGGCCGTGGGCGACGGGGCGCTCGGGTTCTGGGGCGGGCTGCGTGAGGTGTTCCCCGACACGAGAGAGCAGCGTTGCTGGTTCCACAAGTCGGGCAACGTTCTCTCGGCGATGCCGAAATCGGCGCACCCAGGCGCCAAGAAGCACCTGGCCGAGATCTGGGGCGCGGAGGACAAAACCCATGCACAGCAGGCGATCCGCGCCTTCAGCGACGCCTACGCGGCCAAGTTTCCCAAGGCCGTCGCGAAGATCACCGAGGATGCCGAACAGCTGCTCGCCTTCTACGACTACCCGGCCGAACACTGGGTGCACCTGCGTACCACGAACCCGATCGAGTCAACCTTCGCCACCGTCCGGCACCGCACCAAGATCACCCGCGGACCGGGCTCGAAAGCGGCCGGGCTGGCCATGGCGTTCAAGCTGATCATGGCCGCCCAAGACCGGTGGCGGGCGGTCAACGCACCGCACCTCGTCGCGCTCGTGCGCGCCGGCGCGGTGTTCGTCAACGGCAAACTCGTCGAACGATCAGAAGATCAACAATCAGTCACGCCGCCCGTCGAGACCGCGGCCTGACCAAGATCGATCCACAGGTCTTGACAATTGCTCGGTGCGGCCAGCCGGTGAGCCCGTAGGCAGTGGTGAAAGCGGTCACCCGGTAGACGGGATGCTGTTCGATACCGCGTGCGGCGGCTAGGAAGGACGCCAGGTTGGCCTGCGTGCCCGTTCCGGACACGTCTTTGGGGAGCGCCGCGCAGAAAGAGTTGATCGCGCCCGCCAGGTCGCCTTCGGATTCCCAGAGCGTGAGGAGGGCTGATCGGGCCGCTTCGCGGTGCGCGTCGACCCAGTCTAGGAAGGCGGCGTGCGTGCGCCATGCCGTCAGGTTGTTCGGCGATCCGAAAGCGCGGCGTAGCAGCTGGCTCCAGTCTGGCTCGTCGGTGAGCAGGGCATCTCGGGCGGTGAGAAGGCGGTCGCGAATCTCGAGTTTGTATTGGCGTTCTTCGGCGTCGAAGTCGAGCGACTCGGCGAACCGCGCGGCCCAATGGATGAGCGATTCCCATCGCACGGTTTTAGAC
>NZ_DATCNW010000002.1:0-11492 GCF_036565025.1 Pengzhenrongella sp. | reverse complement strand
CGTCCCCGCCGCGCGCCGGCCCGACGACGAGGTGCCGACGGTCGTGGTGGCCGGCGACGGAGCGGGAGCGGTCGCGCGCGAGATCGCGGAGGCGAACGGCTGGCCGCTGCTCGCCGAGCCGTCCTCCGGGGCGCGCGGCGGAGAGCACGCGATCGGCGCGTACCGGTTGCTGCTCGGGCGGCCCGAGCTCGGTGGGGCGGTCCGGCGCGCCGTCGTGCTCGGCAAGGTGACGCTCTCGCGTGAGGTGCAGACGCTGCTCGCGCGCGACGACGTGGAGGTCCTGGTCATCGCCCCGCGCGGCGCCCCGTGGCCGGACGCGTCGCGGCGTGCGGACACGGCGCTCGCCGAGGTGCCGCCGCGCCTGGTGGGACGCGAGAACGGAACGCCGGTCACCCCGGTCGCGAGTGCGGCGGAGTGGCTGGCGCGTTGGCAGGACGCCGGTGCTGCGGCGATCAAAGCGATCGACGAGGTGCTCGACGCGGTTCCCCGCGGGGGTCGGCGCTCGCGCAGCGGCACGCGCGTGCGGGGCCCGCTGCTGGCTCGCGAGGTCGCCCGGGCGTCGCTGCCGGGGGACGTGCTCGTCGTCGGCTCGAGCAACTCGGTGCGCGACCTCGACCTCGTCGCCGACTGGGACGTCGCGCCCGCGGTGCTGTCCAACCGCGGCCTGGCCGGCATCGACGGAACGATCTCGACCGCCATCGGGGTCGCGCTCGCGACCCCCGGCCGTCGCGTGCGAGCCTTGCTCGGGGATCTGACGTTCCTGCACGATGTCGGCGGGCTGCTCCGCGGGCCGCTCGAGCCCGAACCCGACCTGCAGATCGTCGTCGCGAACGACGACGGCGGCTCGATCTTCGGCATCCTCGAACACGGCGCGCCCGAGCACGCGGCCGCGTTCGAGCGGGTGTTCGGGACTCCGCACGGCGCGGACCTCGGCGCCCTGTGCGCCGGCTACGGGGTGCGCCACCAGATCGTGCGGGAGGCCGGTGACGTCGCGATCGCGCTCGCGACCCCAGGCCCCGGACTGAGCGTCGTGGAGGTCCGGGTGGACCGGTTGCGCCGGCGCGACCTGCACGCGCGGCTCGCTGCGGCCGTCGCGCAGGCCCTCGACCGAATTCCACCTGACTGACCGCGCACCCGACCGATGTCCGCCCGCCCGGCGCCGACCCGGGTCGCTGTACCCGCGTGAAGTGGCGCATCAACGAAACTCGCAGCGAATTCTCAGGAACCTTGGGGTCTGCCTCCAGCAGCCCGAGGTCTGATGGTTCACGAAGAAGGAGGCCCTCATGACCAACAGCCCCGAGAACGAGCAGACCCCAGAGCGCGCCGGCGCCGAAGGGGCTGGATCGGCATCCGGCTCCGAGTCGACCCAGCAGGTGCCGGTCGAGGCCACGCAACAGGTCCCGGTCAACCCGACCCAGCAGTTCCCGCCGCCGCCCGTGGCGCAGCAGCCGCCGGCAGAGCAGCCTGTGGCACAGCAGCCGCCGACACAGCAGCCAGCGGCGCCGCAGCCGCCGACACAGCAGCCCGCGGCGCAGCAGCCGTGGGTACAGCAGCCGCCGGCACAGCAGCCGCCCGCGCCGCAGCCGCCCGTGCAGCACCAGGCCGAGCGGCCGACCAGCGCGCCGCAGATGTCGACGGGCTGGGGCCACCCCGCACCGCAGCCACCTGTCGGCTGGGGTGCCCCGGCAGCGGCCCAGCCCGCGCCGGTCCAGCCGGACGCGTCCAGCAACCCGTTCGCGGCGCCCGGTCCGAACCCGCACGCCACGAACCCGCAGGCGGGCTACCCGCAGGCGGGCTACCCGCAGGCGGGCTACCAACAGGCTGGGTTCCCGCAGGCCGGTTACCCGCAGCCCCCTTACCCGCCGGCCGGCTACCCCGTCGACCCCGCGACCTCCGCCGCGCCGTCGGGCACCACGAAGGTGCGCCCACAGCGGCTCTGGGTGAGCGTGGTCGGTGCCGCGGCGGCCGCCGCGCTGATTGCCTCGTTCGCCACGGCGGGGTTCACGGGCGCCTTCGACAACAACAACTCCAAGAACGCCACGCCCGCCTCGCTCTCGACCCTCGGCACGACCACCCCTGACACCGCGCCGGTGTCCGGCTCGAGCTCCGACAGCCCCGACTGGGAGAAGGTCGCGTCTGCGGTCTCGTCCTCGGTCGTCGCCATCCAGGTCACGACGACGAACGGCGGCGCGGAAGGCTCGGGCGTCATCATCGACAAGGCCGGGCACATCCTCACCAACAACCACGTCGTCTCCGGTGCGGACTCCGTCCAGGTCACCCTCAGCGATGGGCGGCTGTACAAGGCGAAGATCGTCGGCACCGACCCGACGTCGGACCTCGCCGTGGTGAAGCTCACCAACGGGCCGAAGGACCTGTCCCCGGCCGCGCTCGGCGCCTCGGACTCCGCCGTCGTCGGCGAGCCCGTGATGGCCGTGGGCAACCCGCTCGGGCTTGCGAACACGGTCACCACAGGCATCGTGTCCGCCGTCGATCGGCCGGTCTCCGCGTCGGCCGAGACGGGCAATGACGTCGTCGTGACGAACGCGATCCAGATCGACGCCGCGATCAACCCCGGCAACAGCGGCGGCCCGCTGTTCGACGCGAAGGGCCGCGTGCTCGGCATCACGTCGTCGATCGCGACGCTCTCGGGCAGCAGCGGCACGTCCGGTTCGATCGGGCTCGGCTTCGCCATCCCCATCAACCTGGCCCGGAACATCGCCGCCCAGCTCGTCAAGACCGGCACGGCCGAGCACGCGTTCCTCGGGGTGTCGCTCACCGACGGCAAGGCGACCGCCGACGGTGTCACCCGCCAGGGCGCCGACGTCAAGGAGGTCTCCTCCGGCTCACCGGCCGCCGACGCCGGGATCAAGACCGGCGACGTCGTCGTGGCGATCAACTCCAAGCCCGTCGCGGGAGCGGAGTCCCTGACCGCCTACGTCCGCGAGCTCGCCGCGAAGTCCACGGCCAAGCTGACCGTGGTGCGCAGCGGCAAGGCGCTCGACATCAACGTCACGCTCGCCGCGAAGGCAGCCACGGCCGATAGCTCGGGCAGCGGATCGAACGGCGGCACCGGCCAGGGCCAGGGCGGCCAGAACCCGTTCGGCCAGGGCAACAACGGCTAGGAGGACCGAGGCCCCGCGCTCCGAATCCCCCAACCCCGAGCGGTGACGTCCCCCAGGACGTCACCGCTCGGCCGTGCAACCGCCCGGACCCCGCCGCCGAACATGGAGGTTGAGGTCGACGGCGCACCCTGCCGCCGAACATGGAGGTTGAGGTTGAGGTCGAGGTCGAACTCGGAGTCTGAGGTTGAACTCGCACACTGTCGTGTCCGAGTTCGACGTAGACCTCCGAGTTCGAGCGCTCTCAAACCCCGCTCGCCGACCCGCTGCTCGGCCTGCCGCTCGACGTCAGTGCAGCGCTCTGTGCAGCGAAAGTGCACCAAAACGACTCATTCACTGCACTCTGGCTGCACTGAGAGATGCACTGAGCCCGCTCACTGACGAGACTGACGGGCTGACCCCGGCGTTGAGCTCACCGGCTACCGGCGAGCCGGTCGGCCGGCGAGCCGGCGACCAGCTCGGCCCGCGAGTCGGTCAGCCACCCACGAGTTCGTCATCTATCCGTGAGTTCGCCGGTCGAAACCGACGAGCTCGCATCAAATTGACGAATTCGGCGTCCAGGATCGCGACTTGGGAGTAGCCAGGCGGGAGGCTGGTGGGCGAGGGGCGGCCGCGCGGGGATTTGCGCGTGTGCCGGCCCGGTCAGTCTGAGGCTAGGGCGCTGCGCATGGGGATGAGCTTCGCCTCGGACTCCGCGAGCTCGGCCGCCGGATTCGATGCCGCGACGACGCCGCAGCCGGCGAACAGCCGGATGCGTCGGGGGTCGTCGGGGTCCATCTCGGCGGAGCGCAGCGCGATGCCCCACTCGCCGTCGCCGTCGGCCCCGAACCAGCCGACTGGACCGGCGTAGCGGGCCCGTTCCATGCCTTCGATCCGGCCGATCAGCTCGCGCGCGGCCTGGGTCGGCGTGCCGCAGACGGCGGCCGTTGGGTGCAGTGCCGCCGCGAGCGCGAGGCTCGACGGCGCGCCCGAGTGGCCGGGCCCGCTGGAGCCCGCGAGCCCGCCCGTGTGACCAAGGCCACCCGCGTGACCGGGGTCCGCGGCTGCCAGAACCCCCGTCACGTCGCTCGCCAGGTGCAGCACGTTCGGCAGGTGCAGGACGAACGGCACGTCGGGCACGTTGGTCGAGGAGCAGAACGGCGCGAGCGCGTCGGCCACCGAGGACACTGCGTACTCGTGCTCCTCGAGGTCCTTCGAGGAATGCGCGAGGATCGCCGCGCGGGCCAGGTCGGCGTCGTCGTCGCCGGTGCGGCGGATGGTCCCGGCGAGCACCCGCGAGGTGACCAGGCCCTTCTCGCTGCGCACGAGCAGCTCGGGGGTCGCGCCGAGCATGCCGTCGACGCTGAACGTCCAGCACGACGGGTAGCCGTCCGCGAGCCGGTCCAGCACCCAGCGCGGGTCGAGCGGGTGATCGGTCCGGGCGACCACGTCGCGCGCGAGCACGACCTTGTCGACCTCGCCCGCACGGATCGCGGCCACGGCGCGCGCGACGACGTGCAGCCAGCCGTCCGCACTGACCGCGCCGTCGGCGAACGTGACTGCTCCCGGCGAGGTCACAGGCGTGCGGCCGCGTGCCACGGCGGCGAGTGAGGGTGCGGCCCCGATCCGCGCGCCGGTCTCGATCGTGGTCAGCCAGCTGGTCCCGCCGCGGCGCCCGACGACGACCTCGGGCACCACCACGACCCCGCCGGCGGGGGAGTCCTCGTCGAACGCGAACGACCCGAACGCGACCGCGCCCGTGCCGGGCAGGTGCACCTCGTCGCGCACGACGGCGTGGGAGAGCACCTCGTGCCATGCGCGCTCGGCGTCGGCGAACCGGTCCGGGCCGGTGACCGGCACTCGGAGCACCTCGCCCCAGCCCACGATGCCGTCCCCGCGGCGCACCCAGGCGAGCGCCGCGTCGCGCGGCAGCAGATCGAGCAGGGCGCCGGGATCGTCGATCCGCACCGTCCGCACCACGAGGGGCTGCGGGACGGCGCCGGCGGCCGGGCTGGACGAAGTGGTCATCCCCCCAACCCTAAGACCGCCCCCGCCAACCTTCTCCCGCAGCCCCTGCCCGACGACGACCCGCGCGCCCCGTCGTTTGCCCCGACCTGCCCGCCCCGTCGCACCCCGTGCCCGACGTAGCCCCGTCGCAGCCCCGCCCGACGTCGCCCCCGTCGCAATCCCGCCCTCCCGCCGCCGACCCGCCTCGTTGTCTCGCTGGTTGCAGCCGATGTGCGCCCGAGCGCACTTTCGCTGCAACCAGCACCGCAACCAGCGCGCGCTCACCCCTGTCCCCGACGACGACCCTCGCCCTCGCCCCGTGTGCGCCCCCGCCGCCACCCGACCCGTGCACCTGACGTGGGCGATTGGCGAGGGGGCCGGGAATGGCACACCGGGGACGTACATCGGGCGAGGGGGGGGTTTTGAGGCTGTCGGACCTGAGACGATGGGCGCATGTCGCGTGCAAGCCTGGACAAGCAGCCCCACGAGGTCGCCGAGATGTTCGACGGCATCGCCTCCCGCTACGACCTCACGAACGATGTGATGTCCCTCGGTCAGGATCGGCGCTGGCGCGCGGCGACCATCCGCGCGCTGGGCGTCCAAGCCGGCGACCGGGTGCTGGACCTCGCGGCCGGCACGGGCACCTCGAGCGTGCCGCTCGCGGACGCCGGGGTCGACGTCGTGCCGTGCGACTTCTCCTACGGGATGCTCGCGGTCGGCAAGCGGCGCCGGCCGGACCTCGGGTTCGTCGCGGGCGACGCCACCAGGCTGCCGTTCGCCGACGAGTCGTTCGACGCCGTGACGATCTCGTTCGGCCTGCGCAACGTCGTCGACACCGACGCCGCGCTGCGCGAGATGCTGCGCGTCACGCGCCCGGGCGGGCGGCTCGTGGTGTGCGAGTTCTCGCACGCGACGCTCGCGCCGTTCCGGACGGTCTACGAGAACTATCTGATGCGGGCGCTGCCGGTGATCGCGCGCGCGGTGTCCAAGGAGACGGACGCGTACGCGTACCTGTCCGAGTCGATCCGGTCCTGGCCCGACCAGCGCGCGCTCGGCCACCTGCTGCGCGCGGCGGGCTGGCGGGACGTCGCCTACCGCAACCTGTCCGGCGGTATCGTCGCGCTGCACAGGGGGACTCGGCCGCTCTAGAGCGGGAAATATCGCTCTGGGCAGAAAGTCCCTCGCGCCTGGCTTACAGTGGTGCGCTGGCGTACGTGAACTTCTTCACAAGAGGGCGGGACAGTGAGTCAGATGGGCACCGATGACGCGGATGTCATCGTCGTAGGAGCCGGCCCTGCCGGTTCCACGGCCGCCTATTACTGCGCCTGCGCCGGCCTGACCGTGCTCCTGCTGGAGAAGGCCTCGTTCCCCCGCGACAAGGTCTGCGGCGACGGACTGACCCCGCGCGCGACGCGCGAGATGGTCGCCATGGGCCTGCCGATCCGCGAGGAGGACGGCTGGATCCGCAACGCCGGCCTGCGCGTCATCGGCGGCGGGCACCGCCTGGAGTTGCCGTGGCCCGAGCTGTCGAGCTACCCCGCGTACGGCCTCGCGAAGACCCGGATGAGCCTGGACCACGCCCTGGTCGAGCATGCCCGATCCGCCGGCGCCAAGCTGCTCGAACGAACGAACGTCACCGGGCCGGTGCTCGACGAGCGCACCGGCCGGGTCGTGGGCGTCACCGCTCGCCCCGTCGACGACAACGGCCGCCGCAGCGGCGACGAGATCACCTACCGCGCCCCCGTCGTCATCGCGGCCGACGGCGTCTCGGCGCGCCTGCCGCTCGCGCTCGGGCTCGAGAAGCGGATGGACCGCCCCATGGGGGTGGCCGTGCGCACGTACTTCACGACCCCGCGGCACCAGGACCCGATGATGGAGAGCCACCTCGAGCTCTGGGACGGTGAGCCGCACAAGTCGAACCTGATGCCCGGGTACGGCTGGATCTTCGCCCTCGGCGACGGCACCGCGAACGTGGGCCTGGGCAGCGTGAGCTCGACCGCCGCGGCGACCAAGGTGGACTACAAGGACCTGTTCGCGAAGTGGATGGCGAACGCCCCCAAGGAGTGGGAGTTCACTCCCGAGAACCAGATCGGGCCGGTCCGCGGCGCGGCGCTGCCGATGGGCTTCAACCGCACCCCGCTGTACACCCGCGGGCTGATGCTCGTCGGGGACTCCGGTGGCATGGTCAGCCCGTTCAACGGCGAGGGCATCGCCTACGCGATGCAGGCCGGCCGGGTCGCCGCGGACGCCATCGTGCAGGCCAAGGCCCGGACCACGGACTCGGCGCGCGAGCGGGCGCTGGAGACCTACCCGCGCATCATGCGCGAGGACCTGGGCGGGTACTACACGCTCGGTCGCTACTTCGTGAAGCTCATCGAGCACCCGCAGATCATGCGGATCTGCACCAAGTACGGGCTGTCCCGGCCGTTGCTCATGCGCTTCACGCTCAAGCTGCTCTCGGACTGCTACGAACCGCGGGGCGGCGACATGGTGGACCGGGTCATCTCGGGCCTGAGCAGATTGGCGCCGGCCGCATGAGCACGAGCACGAGCACGACCAGCACATCGACCCACCGTCCCCGCAGGAGAGGCCCACGATGACGAATCCCTACGTCCCCATCTTGGTGATGATGGCCGTCGCGGCAGTGATGGCCCTCGGCGGGGTCGCGACGAGCATGATCATCGGCCCCAAGCGCTACAACCGCGCCAAGCTCGAGGCGTACGAGTGCGGCATCGAGCCCACGCCGCACGCCATCGGCGGCGGCCGGTTCCCGATCAAGTACTACCTGGTCGCGATGACGTTCATCATCTTCGACATCGAGGTCGTGTTCCTCTACCCGTGGGCCGTGAACTTCACCGAGCTCGCGATGTACGGACTCGTGGCGATGCTGGTGTTCCTCGTGATGATCACGGTGCCGTTCGTGTACGAATGGCGCCGCGGAGGATTCGAGTGGGAGTGACCGCAGCCGTGGAAGACATCGTTGGAGGGCAGGCATAGATGGGTATCGAAGAGGCAGCGCCGTCCGGCTTCTTGCTGACCACGGTGGAGAACCTCGCGGGGTACTTCCGCAAGGGTTCGCTGTGGCCGGTCACGTTCGGCCTGGCATGTTGTGCGATCGAGATGATGGCGACCGGCGGGCCCCGCTACGACCTGTCCCGCTTCGGCATGGAGGTCTTCCGCGCCTCGCCGCGCCAGGCCGACCTGATGATCGTCGCCGGTCGCGTCAGCCAGAAGATGGCCCCCGTGGTCCGCCAGGTCTACGACCAGATGCCGGAGCCCAAGTGGGTGCTCTCGATGGGCGTCTGCGCGTCCTCGGGCGGCATGTTCAACAACTACGCGATCGTGCAGGGCGTCGACCACATCGTGCCGGTCGACATCTACCTGCCGGGCTGTCCGCCGCGCCCGGAGATGCTGATCAACGCGATCCTCGCGCTGCACGACCAGATCCAGACCGCCCCGCTCGGCGTGAACCGCCACGAGGCTGCGCGCGTCGCCGAGGCCGCTGCGCTCGAGGCCACCCCGACCTCGCACCTGAAGGGCCTCCTCCCGTGAGCGACGACGACGCGACCCGCAAGGCGACCGAGCTCGCCCAGCAACAGCACGGCCCGCCCGCGGGCGACCGCCCCCGCCTGGAGGTCGTCGACGTCCGCAAGGGCATGTTTGGCGCCGAGGGTGCCGGCGACACGTCCGGCTACGGCGGCCTGGTCCGCGAGATCACGATGCCCGGACAGAGCGAGCGCCCCTACGGCGGCTGGTTCGACGGCTGCGTCGACGTGCTCGCCGAGGTCCTCGGCGAGAAGGGCATCCCGTTCGCGGACGCCGTCGAGAAGGTCGTCGTCGACCGCGGTGAGCTGACGCTGTTCATCGCCGGAGCGAACCTCGTGCCGGTGTGCCAGGCGCTGCGCGACGACCAGGACCTGCGGTTCGAGCTGAGCCTGGGCGTGTCCGGCGTGCACTACCCGCACGAGACGGGCCGCGAGCTGCACGCCGTCTACCACCTGACCTCGGTCACCCACTCGCGCAGCCTGCGCCTGGAGGTCGCGGTGCCCGACGGCGACCCGCACCTGCCCTCCACCGTCGCGGTCTACCCCGCGAACGACTGGCACGAGCGCGAGACCTGGGACTTCTTCGGGATCGTGTTCGACGGCCACCCCGCCCTGGCCCGCATCGAGATGCCCGACGACTGGCCGGGTCACCCACAGCGTAAGGACTACCCCCTCGGCGGAATTCCCGTCGAGTACAAGGGCGCCACCATCCCACCGCCGGACCAGCGGAGGTCCTACAGCTGATGACTGATACGAGCACACCCCACGCCACCCCCCACATCTACGACGCGTCCGCCGACGGCGTCCCCACGTTCGAGGCCACCGGCGGCGACTGGTCGGACATCGCCGAGGAGGCTGCGCGCCTCGGCGAGGAACGCATCGTCGTCAACATGGGACCCCAGCACCCGTCGACCCACGGCGTGCTCCGGCTCATGCTCGAGATCGACGGCGAGACCGTCACCGAGGCCCGCGCAGGGATCGGCTACCTGCACACGGGTATCGAGAAGAACATGGAGTTCCGCACCTGGACCCAGGGCGTCACGTACTGCACGCGGATGGACTACGTGGCCCCGCTCTTCCAGGAGGCGGCCTACTGCCTCGCCGTGGAGAAGCTGCTCGGCATCACGGACGACATCCCGGAACGGGCCACCGTCATCCGCGTGATGATGATGGAGCTCAACCGGATCTCCTCGCACCTGGTGTGCCTCGGGACCAGCGGCAACGAGCTCGGCGCGACGACGATCATGACCGTGGGCCTGACCGCCCGCGAAGAGGTCCTGAAGGTCTTCGAGCTCATCACCGGGCTCCGCATGAACCACGCGTACATCCGCCCCGGCGGCGTGTCCCAGGACATCCCCCCGGGTGCGCTGGACAACGTCCGCGAGGCGCTGGTGACCCTGCGGCACTACATGGGTCAGCTCGAGGACCTCATGCTGGCGAACCCGATCTTCAAGGCGCGCCTGGTCGACGTCGGGCACCTGAGCCTGTCCGCGTGCATGGCGCTCGGGGTCACCGGGCCGGTGCTGCGCTCGAGCGGGCTGCCGTACGACGTGCGCAAGGCCCAGCCGTACTGCGGCTACGAGACGTACGACTTCGAGGTCCCGACCTCGACCGACGCGGACTCCTATTCGCGGGTCGTGCTGCGCCTGGAGGAGTGCCACCAGTCCATGCGGATCGTCGAGCAGACCCTCGATCGTCTCCAGGCCATGGGCCCGGGGCCGGTCATGGTTGCCGACAAGAAGATCGCGTGGCCGGCCCAGCTGGCCATCGGCTCGGACGGGATGGGCAACTCGCTCGACCACATCCGGGAGATCATGGGCACCTCGATGGAGGCCCTGATCCACCACTTCAAGCTGGTGACCGAGGGCTTCCGGGTGCCGACCGGTCAGGTGTTCGTGACCGTCGAGCACCCGCGCGGCGAGCTCGGCGTGCACCTCGTGTCCGACGGCGGCACGCGTCCGTACCGGGCCCACTTCCGGGACCCGTCGTTCAACAACCTGCAAGCCACGTCGATGATCTGCGAGGGCGGCCAGATCGCCGACGTCGTCGTCGCTATCGCGGGGCTTGACCCGGTGCTCGGAGGGGTGGACCGCTGATGACGCGTGACAAGAACTATGACGAAGAACAGCTCGTCAGGCTGCGGGCGGACGCGGCCCAGATCGTCGCCCGCTACCCCGAGGCGCGCTCGGGCCTGCTCCCGCTGCTGCACCTCGTGCAGGCGGAGGACGGCTACGTCAGCCCGGTCGGCATCGCCTTCTGCGCGGACGTGCTCTCGCTGAGCACCGCGGAGGTCTCCGCGGTCGCGACGTTCTACACGCAGTACAAGCGCCACCCCAACGGGGAGTACACCGTGGGGGTGTGCACCAACACGCTGTGCGCGGTGATGGGTGGCGACGCCATCTGGGACTCGCTGAGCGACCACCTCGAGATCGGGCACGACGAGACGACGGCCGACGGCAAGGTGACCCTCGAGCGCATCGAGTGCAACGCGGCCTGCGACTACGCGCCGGTGATGATGGTCAACTGGGAGTTCTTCGACAACCAGACCCCCGCCAGCGCGCGCTACGCGGTCGACCGGCTGCGCATGAACGAGCCCCTGGTGCCCACCCGCGGCGCCGAGAGCGTGGCCTCGTTCAAGGCGATGTCCCGCGTGCTCGCCGGGTTCTCCGACGGCCGCGCGGACGAGGGCGTCGGCGCCGGCGAGGCGACCCTGCGCGGGCTCGCGCTCGCCAAGGAGAACGGCTGGACGGCGCCGGCCTTCCCGGCCGAACCCGTCGCGGCGGCGCCCGACGCCGTCGAACCGCGTGACGCGACGCCGGCCTCGGGCGGCCACCAGTCGAGC
>NZ_DATCNW010000001.1:0-1944 GCF_036565025.1 Pengzhenrongella sp. | reverse complement strand
GGGCTGGCTCGCGCGGCCGCCGACCTCGCGGCCGTGCGGACCGACGCCCACGTCGCCGCCGGCGTCGTCGCGGCGCCGCAGGTCGCGGAGTGGGAGACCACGAACGTGCACCAGGTCGCGACCCTGCTCACCGAGGCCGCGCTGCTGCGCACCGAGAGCCGCGGCGGTCACTTCCGCTCCGACTTCCCCGCCCCCGACGACGCCTGGCGCCTGCGCCTGACCGCCCACCTCGACCCCGACGGCGAGCTCCGCATGATCCCCACCCCCCTGGACTGATTCCGGACCAGCGCGATCCGCGAGCCCGGTCTCGGTCGGGCATCGAGCGCCCACCCGTTCCCACCTGGAGCTGACCCAACCGACGAGCGATCCGCGCGAGTGCGGGCGTTTGGCTGTCTAAATCCCCGGATTGACAGCCAAACGCCCGCACTCGCGTGCGTGGCTGCGGAAGTTGGCGAGTTACGGGGGTTCTGGGATGCGGGACCGCCCGGGGCGGGCGTTCCCGCGGGAACGCCAACCGTGCGGATCTGATTCGGTTCCCTGAAATCGGCCCCTGCCCGTGCCCCCGCCCCTGCCTTGGCCGCGGCCTCCGCCAGCGACGCTTCGCGACGCCCGTGCCCGGGCTCGAGTTCGCCGTTTCGATGGTGAGTTCGCCGGTCTGAACCGGCGAACTCACCGGAAAACGGCGAACTCGAGCGAGCTCGCCTCCACCCCGCGGGCGAGCCGCTCATCACCCGCACCGACCCCACCAGACTCCGCAAGCTCTCGACTCCTTCGCGAGTGCGGCCGTTTGGCTGTCTAAATCCCCGGATTGACAGCCGAATGCCCACACTCGCGTGCGTCGCGATGGCTGGGGTCGGGGGATCGGGGTGGGGGCGGGCGGCCGGTAGCGTGTCCGGGTGACCTTCCAGTCGGCCTTTGCCGCTTCCGAATCGCTCGCAATTCCTGGGCTCGACCCCGGCTGGATCCGGGACGCCGTCGGGCGCGCGCTCGACGAGGACCTCGGGGCCGCCCCGGGGCGCGACGTGACCACGCAGGCCACGGTGCCGACCACGGCGACCGGCGTCGCGCACCTGGTCGCGCGCGAGGCCGGCGTCGTCGCCGGCCTCGTCGTCGTCGCCGAGGTGCTGAACCAGGTCGCGGAGCGCCTCGCGCTGCCGGTCGCCGTCGTCGACCTCGTGGTGCCCGACGGCGCCGCGGTCGGACCGGGCGAGGTCCTCGCGGTGCTCACGGGCCGGGTGCAGGTTCTGCTCGTCGCCGAGCGGACCCTGCTGAACCTGGCCAGTCGCGCGTCGGGCGTCGCGACCCACACCCGGCGCTGGGCGGACGCGCTCGCCGGCTCGGGGGCCCGCGTGCTCGACACCCGCAAGACCACCCCTGGGCTGCGCGCGCTGGAGAAGTACGCGGTGCGCTGCGGCGGCGGCACCAACAAGCGCCTCGGCCTGTACGACGTCGCGATGGTCAAGGACAACCACGTGGTCGCTGCCGGATCCGTCGCCGGAGCGGTCGCCGCGGTGCGCGAGCGGTTCCCGGACGTCGTCGTGCAGGTCGAGGCGGACACCCTGGACCAGGCGCTCGAGGCCGTGGCGGCGGGCGCCACCTTCCTGCTGCTGGACAACATGGCGACCCCGCTGCTCGCCCACGTGGTCGCCGCGGTCCGCGCCCTGGAGGCGACCCGGGGCCCCATCGAGCTCGAGGCGACCGGCAACCTCACGCTCGACCGCGCCGCGGAGGTCGCCGCGACCGGTGTCGACTATCTCTCCGTCGGCGCCCTCACCCACTCCTCCCCGATCCTCGACCTGGCCCTCGACCTCCAGCCCTGACCCCTCCCGCACATCCGGCTCCTCGTCGCGGGTAGCCGCCAGCTGTTCGTCCGTATTGAGCGGGTCGGGCAAAAAGACCCGCAGCGTCCGAGCGTTGACGTCCTATAGGACGTCAACGCTCGGA